>SKSA01000256.1 GCA_007118195.1 Anaerobacillus sp.
ATGTAATACCCCAACAGAACGGTTAAATGCGACGATCAAATCGTTTGTGATGATGTTTGATATGTATCGCCCTCACGTAACGGTATTTTATCAAGAAAGCTTATATTTAGCTCCAGAATATTTTCAAGAAATCAAAAAGAAGCGTGATGAATATAAAGAAATGATGTTCAAGGTTGTCCAAGAAGGAATTGAATTAGGAGAATTTAGAAAAGAACTTCCTGTTCCGATTACATCAATGGCTATTTTTGGTATGATTAACTGGACATACAAATGGTATAAAACTGACGGGAAATATACAATTCAAGAAATCGCTGATCTTTATGCAGATTTTGTGCTGCATGGGATGTTAACTACTGAAGCTTTACAAAAATATCGCAAATTACTAATAAATAATTAAGTTTAGGGAGGCTGAAATTTATGTTTAAAATGAATGATTTGAAAGAACTAATTCGTGCGGTAGATCGTTCGAATATTGATGAGCTAATTGTGAAAGGGGATAATAACGAAAAGATTGAAATTCGCAAAAAAGGAACGCAAGTTATCGTTCATGATCAATTGGAAGCGGTGCCATCACCACAAGTTCAAGCATCACCACAACCGACGCCAGCACCAACACCGCCAACTGTGGCACCTACACAGCTAGAAGTGAAAACAGAAGAGCCTGCAGCACCGGCACCTACGGCTGATGAAAGCTTGCATAAGATTACGTCACCAATGGTTGGGACATTTTATGCAGCGCCATCACCAGATGCAGATAACTATGTGAAAAAAGGTGATAATGTAACCAAAGATTCAGTCGTTTGTATCGTTGAAGCGATGAAATTAATGAACGAGTTAGAAGCAGAAGTAGAAGGAGAAATCGTTGAAATATTAGCAGAGAATGGTCAGTTAGTAGAATATGGCCAACCACTTTTCCTAGTTAAGGCTTAATATTGAATAGAAGCTTCAATGCTTCACCAACTAAAAATACTAGATATTTAGATTGTAGTTTCCACTTACACTTGAAAAGGAGGTTGAAGCAGCTATGGATATGTTTGATAAAATAGAAGAAATGGAAGAACGCCGTTGGAAAGTCAAAAATGGCGGTGGCGACGATCGAATAGATGCGCAACATAATCGTGGAAAAAAAACGGCTAGAGAAAGAATTGACCTTTTAGTCGATGAAGGAACGTTTGTAGAAATTAATCCGTTTATTGAAAATAGAGGTCTTGCGATTGCATCAGGAAGCTCAGAAGCTCCAGGTGAAGGTGTTGTAACTGGTTATGGGAAGATTGATGGAAGATTAATATTTTTGTTCGCTCAAGACTTCACGGTTTTCGGTGGTGCTTTAGGAGAGATGCATGCAACGAAAATTGCGAAAATTATGGATTTTGCTGCTGAAAATGGAGCACCGATTATTGGTTTGAATGATTCAGGTGGGGCAAGAATTCAAGAAGGTGTTCTTTCTTTAGATGGTTACGGCCATATTTTTTATCGGAATTCCATTTATTCAGGTGTCATCCCACAAATTTCTGTGATTATGGGACCTTGTGCTGGTGGGGCCGTTTATTCACCGGCGATTACAGATTTTGTTTTCATGGTAGAGAAAACAAGTCAAATGTTTATTACAGGACCTAAAGTAATTAAAAGCGTAACAGGAGCGGACATCGCCACAGAAGATCTAGGTGGTGCAAGTGTCCATTCCACGGTAAGTGGGAATGCTCATTTTACAGCTCCTACGGAAGAAGAAGTGCTAGAAAAAGTGAGAAATCTCATACGTTTTCTTCCACAAAACAATACAGAAAAAGCACCTGCAAAGAAGGCAGAGACTAAGCTACCTCTTGATGAGAGAATTGATGAATTAATAGATTTAGTTCCAATTGATGGAACGAAAGTTTATGACGTTCGAAAAGTGATATTAGCGATTATCGATGATAACAACTTTATGGAAGTTCAACCATCTTTCGCTAAAAACATCGTCGTCGGTTTTGCAAGAATTAATGGTGAAACGGTTGGTATTGTTGCCAATCAACCGAAGTTTATGGCGGGTGGCTTAGATATCGATTCTTCTGATAAATGCTCAAGATTTATCCGATTCTGTGATTGTTTTAATATCCCGTTAATTACATTTGAAGATGTGAGTGGATTTATCCCTGGAGTTAAGCAGGAGCACGGTGGGATCATTCGCCATGGAGCAAAGATTTTATACGCTTACTCAGAAGCAACGGTTCCGAAGATCACTGTTATTTTAAGAAAAGGATACGGTGGTGCTTATGTTGCTTTAAATAGTAAAGCCATTGGTGCTGACCAAGTATTTGCTTGGCCAAACGCAGAAGTGGCTGTAATGGGACCTGAAGGCGCAGCAAACATCATTTTTGCTAAAGAAATTGCAGAAAGCGACAATCCTGAAGAAACGAGACAAGCAAAAATTCAAGAGTATCGCGAAAAGTTTGCTAACCCTTATGTAGCATCATCGAACGGAATGATTGATGATGTTATTGACCCAAGAGATACAAGAAAGTGTTTAATTAACGCTTTAGAAATGTTAACGAATAAGAAAAAGAAATTACCGAAGAAAAAACACGGGAATATTCCTTTATAAAAATTTTAATTAAACTAACTACCATCAGTAGCAATTTTGTTCACTGATGGTTAGTTCACTTAATACTGTTATTTTTAAAACAAGGTAGGTGACCATGATGTGTGCTAAACAAAAAAATGAAAATGTTTTTCAAAATATTTGTGATTTCCCGATACCAACCTATGATGAATGGAGACAAGCCGTAGAGAAATCTTTAAAGGGAGCTCCTTTTTCGAAATTGTTAACGAAAACATATGAAGAAATCATTTTACAGCCAATGTATCAACAGAAGGATATCGAGAATCTACCATTTACTGAAACGCTACCAGGACAATTTCCATTTGTAAGAGGAACAGATGCTGTACAAGGAGAAAAGGATTGGTTAGTTGCTCAAGAGATGAATCACCCTTTACCTTCGTCGCTAAATGAATGGTTAAAAAATGATCTAATAAAAGGTGTAAACGCAATTCATTTAGTTTTAGATGAACAAACGAAAAATGGCTTAAATATGTCAATTGAAGAAGGTAAGGTTGCATCTAACGGAGTTTCTGTCACATCGATAGAAGATATTAATACGATCTTAAATGAGATCAATGTTAGTAAACTCCCATTTGTCATCCAAAGTGGTGTGAGTGCTGTTCCGATGGTAGGCTTGATTGCTTCTCATTTTACGAATCATAAAATACCGTTAACAGAGTTAAAAGGCTGTATCGGTGCCGACCCGTTAGCGATGTTAATAAAACATGGTACATTAAAATCTGATATGAATGCTTATTTAGACCAAATGGCTGAGGTAATCAAGTGGTCTACCAAAAATAGCCCCGAACTTCAAACTGTTTATATTGAAGGTTCTCCTTACCATGAAGGTGGAGGAAGCGCCGTTCAAGAATTAGCATTTATGTTAGCCGTGGGAGTATACTATATTCGTGAACTGCAAAAGCGCGACTTATCTATTGATGAAATAGCTCCTTCCATTCGTTTCTCTATGTCTATCGGCTCAAACCTTTTTATGGAACTAGCTAAAGTTCGAGCTGCTAGAATGTTATGGTCAAACATTATTGAAGCGTTTGGCGGTAACGAGCATTCTCAAAAATTAACATTACATGCACGTACATCACGTTGGACAAAAACAGTATATGATCCGTATGTGAATATTTTAAGAAGTACTGTGGAAGCGTTTACAGCTGCTGTAGGTGGAGTAAATAGTTTACACGTAAGTGCGTTTGATGAGCCGTATACGTTACCTAATCATTTTTCAAGACGAATAGCTAGAAATATTCATTTTATTATTAAAGAGGAAGCACAAGTGAACAAGGCGTGGGACCCAGCAGGAGGCTCATGGTATGTCGAGCACATTACCGCTGAAATCGCCAATAAGAGTTGGCAACAATTTCAGAGCATTGAAGAAAATGGCGGAATGTATGAAGCGATCATTCAAGGAATTCCTCAGCAGCTAGTTAACGAAGTATCAACAAAGAAAAAGCAAGATATTGAGAGGCGTAAACTTGTATTTGTTGGTGCTACAATGTATCCAAATAGCTCTGAACAACTTAATGTTCAAGGAGATGAAAGTTTAAAAGATAAGTTACAAGATCGTATGAAAACTCTTGACGAAAAGCCTGGTGTCAATGTTTCTATTAATCTCAACAACGTAATGAATGACGTTATTGAATCGGCAGGACAAGGGGCGACGATCGAAGAGATAAGTGTAGCATTAGGAAAAGGAAATGGTGTAAAGGTTGAAAAAGTTGAAACTTATCGTGCTACCGAAGCATTTGAAGTTTTACGTCAATTTTCTGAGCAGAAACGCGAGCAAGGCGAACCTGTAAGCGTATTTTTAACAAGTATTGGGGCTCTTGCTGAACATAAACCACGTACTGATTTCATCTCAAGTTTTTTTGAAACAGGTGGTTTTGATGTACTCAAAAACAACGGGTATGAAAACATAGATGAAGCGATAAATGCGACTATTGCAACTTCTGCTAATACTGCGGTTATTTGTGGGAAAAATGAAAGCTACAATAAATATGCAGTACAAATTGTAGAAGAGGTAAAGAAGAAACGACCAGCTATGAAAGTTTTTGTTGCTGGAAAGCAAGACAGTCAATTAGAGGAGAAATTGCGAGAAGCAGGGGTAGATGGCTATATTCATGTAGGTACAAATTGTTATCAATTACTACGTGATCTTCAAGGTGAAAAGGAGGCGATGATCAATGAGTAATCCAGATTTCACAAAAATTCCTTTTAATCGTTTGGTAAAAGAAAATAACGGTCTAGAACAGCCTTCTTTTACTGAAGAAGATTCGTTTCGAACACTTGAACAAATTCTCGTAAAACCTTTGTATACGAACAATGATACCGATGGTATGGAACATCTTGATTATGTATCTGGAGTCCCTCCATTTTTACGTGGACCGTATCCTGGGATGTATAAAACCCGTCCATGGACAGTTAGGCAATATGCTGGGTTCTCAACGGCAGAAGAAAGTAACGCTTTTTATCGTCGCAATCTAGCGGCTGGTCAAAAAGGTCTTTCGATCGCGTTTGATTTAGCAACTCACCGTGGCTATGATTCAGATCATCCACGTGTTGTCGGTGATGTCGGAAAGGCTGGAGTTGCCGTTGATTCAATTTTAGATATGAAAGTATTATTTGACGGCATTCCATTAGATGAAATGAGTGTTTCGATGACGATGAATGGGGCTGTTTTACCTATTATGGCCTTTTACATTGTTGCCGCTGAAGAACAAGGTGTGAAACAAGAACAACTTACTGGAACGATTCAAAATGATATTTTAAAGGAATATATGGTACGAAATACGTATATTTATCCGCCAAAACCGTCGATGAAAGCGATAGCTGATATTTTTGAATATACGTCTCGACATATGCCAAAGTTTAACAGTATCAGTATTTCAGGCTATCATATGCAAGAGGCAGGTGCTACAGCTGATATAGAGCTTGCTTATACGTTGGCAGATGGATTAGAGTATGTTCGAACCGGTATTGAAGCTGGCCTTGATGTTGATGCTTTTGCACCAAGGTTATCGTTTTTCTGGGCGGTTGGTATGAATTATTTTATGGAAGTAGCAAAAATGAGAGCTGCAAGATTACTTTGGGCACGATTAATTAAACCATTTAACCCTAAAAATGAAAAGTCACTTGCACTAAGAACGCACTCACAAACATCTGGGTGGAGTTTAACAGCACAAGACCCATTTAATAATGTTGCTAGAACGTGCATTGAAGCCTTGGCAGCTTCACTTGGTCATACTCAATCTCTCCATACGAATGCTTTAGATGAAGCAATTGCATTACCAACAGATTTCTCAGCTCGGATTGCACGTAACACCCAGCTGTTTTTACAAGATGAAACAGGAATTTGTAACGTATTAGACCCTTGGGGCGGTTCTTATTATGTAGAGTCGTTAACGAAGCAATTAGCCGAAAAGGCTTGGTCACACATTGAAGAAGTGGAGAAGCTAGGTGGAATGGCAAAGGCCATTGAAACAGGTCTTCCAAAAATGCGGATTGAGGAAGCCGCAGCGAGACGCCAAGCACATATTGACTCGAAAAAAGAGACGATTGTTGGTGTGAATAAATATCGTCTTGAACAAGAAGAGGATATTGAAATACTAAACATTGATAACACAGCAGTTAGAGAATCGCAAATTAAGAGGTTAGAACAGCTAAGGAGTAATCGTGATGAGAAGGAAGTAACCCGTGCTTTAGAGGCAATCACAACTGCTGCTGAAACTGGAGAAGGGAATTTGTTGGAGCTTGCCATTGAAGCCGCTCGTGCACGAGCAAGTTTAGGGGAAATTTCTGATGCGTATGAAAAGATTGTCGGTAGACATAAAGCAGTCATTCGCTCTATTAGTGGCGTTTATCGTGCTGAGTTTGCAGAAAGTGAAGAAATTGAACTTGTTAGGAAGCAGGCGGATGAATTTGCAGAAAATGAGGGAAGGCGTCCACGGATTATGATTGCTAAACTAGGTCAAGACGGACATGACCGTGGTGCTAAAGTAATTGCAACGGCATTTGCTGATATAGGATTTGACGTTGATATCGGACCTTTATTCCAAACGCCAGAAGAAGCCGCACTCCAAGCAGTGGAAAACGATGTCCATGTGATTGGCATGAGTTCTTTAGCTGCTGGTCATAAAACATTACTTCCTGAAGTTGTGAATGAATTGCGTAAGCTTGGTAGAGAAGATATATTAGTCATTATCGGTGGAGTTATACCACCACAAGATTATGACTATTTATATGAACAAGGAGCAGCCGCCATTTTTGGACCAGGAACCGTTATTCCAGTCGCCGCACAAAAAGTGTTAGAAAAAATAAACGAGCAACTTCTTTAATGAAAAAAGAATGCTCGGTCGATTTTCTTGAGTGAGCCTCTAAAATTCGTCAGAAGTTTAAAGCGAAGCGAGAGAAAATCGACGACATTTTTAAAATGGAGGAGATTAACATGAATAACGATAAAGAACAAACTCCTCGTAGAAAAAAGCAATTAGATGTTGGAGATTATGTCACTGGAGTTTTAGAAAATAATCGAGCAATACTTGCACGAACGATTACTTTAGTGGAAAGTAATGCTGAAAAACATCTGCAGTTAGGGCAAAAAGTGATTAGTGAACTTTTACCGTACACGGGGAAATCAATACGAATTGGTATCACGGGGCTTCCTGGTGCTGGGAAAAGTACGTTAATTGAAGCGTTAGGATCTTATTTATGTGATCGAGGTCATAAAGTGGCCGTTCTTGCTGTCGACCCTAGTAGTCAAGTATCTAAAGGGAGTATTCTTGGTGATAAAACAAGAATGGAACAGTTGACAAGAAATAAAAATGCCTTCATACGTCCGACCCCTTCCGGAGGAACATTAGGTGGTGTAGCTCGAAAAAGTCGAGAAACGATGCTTGTTTGTGAAGCAGCAGGATATGACGTCATTATCGTAGAAACGGTGGGCGTTGGACAAAGCGAAACGACCGTTCGTTCTATGGTTGATTTTTTCCTCGTTTTACTGATTACTGGAGCGGGTGATGAACTCCAAGGAATGAAAAAAGGCGTTTTAGAGATTGCCGATGCGATTTTTATTAATAAAGCAGATGGCGATAATAAAATTAAGGCACTCTCAGCAAAAGAAGAGTATAATCAAATTTTGCACTACTTACCAACGGCAACGAAAGGGTGGGAAACGAAAGCATATACTTGTTCTGCCTTAAAAGAAGAAGAGATAGATACTATTTGGGATGTAGTAAATAATTATATCTCTCATACGAAACAGGAAAATATATTCAATGAACGTCGCAAAGAGCAATTATTTCTTTGGCTAAATGAAACATTACAAGCCCAATTACTTAATCGTTTTTACGACCACCCAACAATAAAAAATAGTTTACCCACATATAAGGCGGAAATTGAAGCAGGGACAACGACAGTAACTTTAGCGGCCCAAAAGTTACTAGAGGCTTATGATAATAGTTAAATATTAAATATAAAAGGCAAGAGAATTTATTTTCTCTTAGCCTTTTTTTATAATGATTTTCATGGAATTTATTATTTCGACAAATATACCTTATATTATGTAAAAAAATGTGTAAGAGTACAACTTAAGTGCTGTTGTTAAAGATATCCATTATAATTTAGTTGGTTGGAGTGATAGAGTTGGATTTTACATGTTAGAAGGAGATGCTCCTAGGTCTTCTAGTGTCGCTTTGAAGCATGCTTCAAAGCGCAAAAAGCAACATGCAGTAATCTCGAAGGTGTATGCCATGGTGTAGGTCGACTTTTCCGAACAAGCCTCTAAAGCCGGAACGGAGTGCTCCTGCGGTTACTCGTCGCAAAGCTGCATGATG
>SKSA01000004.1 GCA_007118195.1 Anaerobacillus sp.
AAAGAAGGAAAGCTTCCGTCTTTTCATATTAGCTTATGACGGGAAACTAGTGGTTTTGTAGAAACAGTATTTTTATTGTTAAGGATATAAACAGTTTTCTTTTAAATTTTAAGTGAATATAGTAAAATGTGATTAGCCATGAAGGTACAATCTAAAAGGGGGATTTCGATCATGTCAATTAAAATGAAAACACAATTAGGTGTAATTGATGTTTCAAAAGAAGTTGTAGCCGTTATTGCCGGTGGTGCTGCTATAGACTGTTACGGGATTGTAGGCATGGCATCCCAGAAGCAACTAAAAGATGGACTTACGGAATTGTTAGGAAAGGAAAACTTCACTAGAGGCGTACTTATTCGAGAAGAAGAGGAAGAAATTCATATTGATATGTATATTATCGTTAGCTATGGAACTAAAATCTCAGAGGTAGCGCATAACGTCCAAACAAAAGTAAAATATCAGCTAGAACAAATGTTAGGATTAAGCGTTGATTCAGTGAATATATTCGTTCAAGGAGTTAAGGTAACCAACCTATAGAGTGTGTTTAAAAGGAGGAGCATTAGTGACACTTAAGAGTTTAGAGGGCGAGAAAATAGCTCAAATGTTTATAGAGGGAGCAACTAATTTAGCTAATAATGTTAAATTAGTTGACTCGTTAAATGTATTTCCAGTTCCTGACGGTGATACTGGAACTAATATGAATTTGTCGATTACTTCAGGGGTTAAAGAAGTGAAAAAGCAAGTTCCAGAGCAGGTTGGTAAAGTGGCTGGAGCTTTTGCAAAAGGTTTATTAATGGGAGCACGAGGAAACTCAGGTGTTATTTTATCGCAGTTATTTAGAGGTTTTTCAAAATCTGTTGAAGGTAAAGAGATGTTAACGGGAAAACAATTTGCTGATGCATTTACTGCCGGTGTTGAAATGGCCTATAAAGCCGTTATGAAGCCTGTTGAAGGGACCATTCTTACTGTTGCAAAAGATTCTGCGAAAAAAGCTCAAGAAGAAGCGAAACGAACAGACGACGTCATTTCAATTATGGAAGCGACTCTTAAAGAGGCGAAGGCTTCTTTAGAACGGACCCCTGACCTTTTGCCTGTACTTAAAGAAGTGGGGGTTGTCGATTCTGGTGGGAAAGGTCTTGTCATTATTTATGAAGGATTTTTAGCTGTTTTGAAAGGTGAAAAGATTGTTGATCTTGTTCAAGAAGTTCCGACAATGGACGAGCTAGTAAAAGTAGAACACCACCAAAGTGCTCAAAGTTTCATGTCAACTGAAGATATTGAATTCGGTTATTGTACAGAGGTTATGGTGAAATTCGAGGAAGATAAAATCAAAAAGAATCCTTTTGACGAGTCGGCTTTCAGAAATTTATTGGATAACCACGGAGATTCATTACTAGTTGTCTCGGACGAAGATTTACTGAAAATACATATTCACGCAGAACAGCCAGGTGATGTTATTACCCACGCGCAAAAATATGGTAGTTTACTCAATGTGAAAATTGAAAATATGCGTGAGCAGCATACGCACTTACTAGAAGAAACAAAAGCTGTTTATGAAGAGAAGCCAGTAGCTAAGAAAGAAAAGGATGAGTTTGGTATCATCACAGTAGCTATGGGTGAAGGGATTTCGAAGATGTTTAAAAGTTTAGGTGCGGGGGTTGTCATTGAAGGCGGTCAAACGATGAATCCTAGTACGGAAGATTTTGTTAAAGCAATTTCTGATCTTAATGCAAAAAAGATTGTGATCTTACCTAACAATAGCAACATTATTATGGCTGCTGAGCAGGCTGCTTCTGTTGTAGAAGAAGAGGTAGTCGTTGTCGCTTCAAAAACGGTACCTCAAGGTCTTGCTGCTTTACTAGCCTTCAATCCGGGTACAGACCTAGAATCGAATGCAGAAGATATGAGAGATGCTTTACCAACTGTAAAAACAGGACAAGTTACTTTCGCAGTCCGTGATACAAGCCTTGATGGGATTGAAATTAAAAAAGATGATTTTATGGGAATTGCTGAAAAGCAAATCGTTTCTTCTGGACCAGAACGAAAAGTAGTAACAGAATTATTGTTGAAAACAATGGTTGATGAGGATGCAGAAATTTTAACCATTATTCGTGGAGAAGATACGACGGAAGCTGAAGCGGATGATCTTGTAGCTTTTGTAGAACAGGAATTTGAGGATGTGGAAGTAGAAGTATACGAAGGTAATCAACCGCTATATTCTTATATTTTCTCTGTTGAATAAATCTTGTGAGGAGGATGCTGCTTTATGGGAAAAGTTAAAATTGTCACGGATAGTACGGCCGATTTACCAAAATCTTTAGTAGAAGAATTAAATATTACTGTCGTTCCATTAAAAGTACTTTTTGGGGAAGAGGAGACGTACGAAGATGGTGTCAATCTTTTTGCTAATGAATTTTATGATAAATTAGCAACTACCGATGTCATCCCAACAACTTCACAGCCAGCTCCTTATCAATTTGAACAAATATATAATGACATAGCAAAAGAAGAAACAGATGTAGAGATTATTTCCATTCATATCTCATCAAAATTAAGTGGAACATACCAATCAGCGTTTATAGCTAGTGACATGGTGAAAGATAACGTTGAAGTCACTGTCGTTGATTCGAAAAGGGCATCATATGCCATTGGGATCATCGTAGTTGAAGTTGCAAAGCTAGCCGAGTCTGGCGCTTCGAAACAACAATGTATGGAACGTTTAAATGAATTATTAGAGGATACGAGTCTTTATTTTATGGTGGATACATTAGAGTTTTTACAAAAAAACGGAAGAATTGGAAAGGCGTCAGCGGTACTCGGCTCATTATTAAAAATTAAGCCGATCCTTTCATTAAATTCTGATGGTGAAGTTTTTCCTTTCGATAAAGTTCGTGGTCAAAAAAAAGCTTTAGCGAAAATTTATGGTTTTCTTGAAAGTGATGTTGGGAAACAACCCATTCATGTTGGCATTTCTCATGCTAATGCGAAGGAATTTGCAGATGAGATTTTGTCACAAATGCAAAATCAATTTACCATTAAATCGGAAGTAATTACAGAAATCGGTCCTGTCATCGGTGCACACGTTGGTCCAGGTGCTATTGCGATAATAGTTACAATTGCAAAGTAAAAATGTTATATTAATAAGGTGTCACACACATCCGCTTGCTATTTCAATGCTTAAAAGCATTTGTATTAGCTTAAAAGATGTAGTGGTGGCGCCTTCTTTTATTGTAAAGAAATTATTTTAATATAAAAACCATTTCGTAATAACAAAATAGGTAATATCGATTATAATAGAATGACCTATGTAAATGTTAGAAACTAAATCAATGAGGCTGTTTTTGTAAGCGGTGTTGCTTTTACAAAAGGGGCATTAATAAATAGGGGGATTTTATCATGAAATATAGAACAGTGTTTGATATTATTGGTCCGGTAATGATTGGTCCATCAAGTTCCCACACTGCTGGAGCTGCGAGAATTGGAAGAGTGGCTCGAACCTTATTAGGAAAACAGCCAAAATGGGTTGAAATTTCTTTTTATGGTTCATTTGCTAAAACATATAAAGGGCATGGGACCGATGTCGCTCTCGTTGGTGGCCTATTAGATTTTGACACTTTTGATCAAAGGATAAAAGATTCATTAAAAATTGCTGAAGACTTAGGGGTTGAAATTAAAATACAGGAAGAAGATGCCGTGCCTGAGCATCCCAATACTGCGAAAATAAGGCTTGGAACTTGTGAAGAAGATACCTTAGAATTAGTTGGTATATCTATCGGTGGCGGAAAAATAGAGATTGTCGAATTAAACGGCTTTTTGTTGAGGTTATCTGGGAACCACCCGGCAATTTTAGTTGTTCATGATGATCGCTATGGCGTGATCGCAGCCGTATCCAATGTGTTAGCTAAACATGAAATAAATATAGGTCATATGGAAGTTTCTCGTAAAGAAAAAGGTAAAGAAGCATTGATGGTTATTGAAATTGATCAAAATGTTGACGATATCCTCCTAGCCGAAGTAGCTTCGTTACCGAATATATGTAAAGTGACAAAAATACACGATTAATTTGAAGTCAATTTAAACTATACAATTTAAAAATTATACGCGTATTTAGCATCGGGTAAGATACGAATAACTCAAAACTCAACATTGAACAGAAAGGGGCATGTATATGTTTCGTAACGTTGCAGAGCTCGTGGAAATAGCAGAGAAAGAAAATATTTTGATCTCCGATGTGATGATTAGACAGGAAATGGAAGTAACGGAGAAAAGCTATGATGAAGTATTTGAACAAATGGATAAAAATTTATTAGTGATGGAAGAAGCAATTGAAAGAGGAATAAATGAAAAAGTAACATCTGTCTCAGGATTAACTGGGGGGGATGCAGTACTTTTACAAAAATATATACAATCGGGTAAATCTTTAGCAGGAGATTTTCACCTTGATGCCGTAAGTAAAGCAATAGCTACAAATGAAGTTAACGCAGCTATGGGGACGATATGTGCCACTCCAACTGCAGGGTCAGCTGGAGTGGTACCTGGGACACTGTTTGCGCTTAAGCATAAAGTAAATCCATCGAGGGGAAAAATGGTTCGCTATTTATTTACGAGTGGCGCATTTGGTCTTGTTGTAGCCAATAATGCCTCGATTTCTGGTGCGGCGGGTGGCTGTCAGGCAGAGGTTGGATCTGCAACTGGAATGGCGGCAGCGGCTATTGTAGAACTTATGGATGGAACACCTAAGCAATCAGCTCATGCTATGGCAATTGCTTTAAAAAATATGCTTGGTCTTGTTTGTGATCCTGTTGCTGGTCTAGTTGAAGTACCTTGTGTAAAAAGAAATGCTATGGGGGCTTCTAACGCCATTGTAGCTGCAGATATGGCGCTGGCAGGGATTGAAAGTAGAATTCCGTGTGATGAAGTTATTGATGCTATGTATAAAATTGGTCAGGCAATGTCATTAGATTTACGAGAAACAGCTGGAGGAGGTTTAGCGGCTACTCCAACAGGTAAAGAATTAGAAGCGAAAATCTTTGGAGCTAGTCACAAAAAATAAATATGTTAAATAGTCCAGTTACTATGGTAAAGGGGATTGGGGAAGAAAAGGCTAAAGACTTACAATCTTTAGGGATTTTTACTGTGAAAGATTTAATTGAATATTTTCCATATCGTTATGAAGACTATCGACCGAAAGACATTTCTGAATTAAAGCATGACGAGCGAGCAACAATAGAAGGAATCATTCAAAGTGAACCTGTTGTGCGTTTTTTTGGCAGAAAAAAATCTAAGTTATCGTTGAAAGTTTTAGCAGGTAATGTCCTTTTCACTGCTGTTTTTTTTAACCAACATTTTTTAAAAACGAAATTAGTTATCGGTAGTAAGGTTACACTAACTGGTAAGTGGGATCAGCACCGTCTGACATTGACTGTGAACGAAAGCAAAATTGGTGCCTCTGTTCAAAAAGACGTCTATGAGCCTGTTTATTCAGTCGGTGGGAAAGTGACAGTTAAGTCGTTAAAGAAGATGATTCAAACAGCTATCGAACAGTTTGGTCATGGAATTAATGAAATTCTTCCAGAATATTTTTTGAAAAAGTATAAGCTATTGGAAAGAAAATATTCGATTTATAAGTTACATTATCCAAAAAGTTTTGAAGATGCTAAGCAGGCTAGAAGAAGAATGGTCTATGAGGAGTTTCTTTTGTTTCAGTTAAAAATGCAAACGTTAAAAAAGTTTCACCGTGAAAACAGCGGTGGAACTGCAATTGCTTATAAAGACAAGATGGTGAATTCTTTTATCAGTAAGCTACCATTCCCATTAACGTCCGCTCAGCAAAGAGTAGTTGATGAAATATTAGCTGACGTGTGCTCTCCAATTCGAATGAATCGTTTATTGCAAGGGGATGTTGGCTCAGGTAAAACGGTTGTAGCAGCGATCAGTTTATACGCTGTTGTAACAGCGCGGTTCCAAGGAGCTTTAATGGTCCCAACTGAAATATTAGCTGAACAGCATTATCATTCTTTAAATGAGCTGTTACAGCCGATTGGATTGACAGTAGAGTTATTAACAGGTTCAGTAAAAGGTAAGAGGCGAAAAGAACTTTTAAAGCGCCTCGAGGAAGGAGAAGTCGATGTTCTTATAGGTACTCATGCTTTGATTCAAGATGAAGTAAATTTCCACCGTCTTGGACTAGTGATTACGGATGAACAGCACCGCTTTGGTGTGGAACAAAGGCGCACTTTACGTAGTAAGGGTCAAAATCCAGACGTTATGTTTATGACAGCAACCCCAATTCCGAGGACACTTGCGATCTCAACCTTTGGAGATATGGACGTTTCAACCATTGATGAAATGCCAGCGGGTCGTAAGCCTATACAAACGTATTGGGCTCGTCATGAAATGTTAGAAAGAGTTTTAACATTTGTGGAAAAGGAACTTGAAAAAGGAAGGCAAGCGTATGTTATTTGTCCTCTTATTGAAGAATCTGAAAAGCTTGACGTTCAAAATGCCATTGAAGTTCACACACAATTACAACAGTATTTTAAAGGTTATAACGTAGGTCTGATGCATGGGCGCCTTCATTCTAGTGAAAAGGACGATGTCATGCAGCGTTTTAGTAACAATGAAATACAGATTCTTGTTTCTACGACTGTTGTTGAAGTAGGTGTCAATGTACCGAATGCAACGATGATGGTTATTTATGATGCAGAGCGATTTGGGTTATCGCAACTTCACCAACTTAGAGGTCGCGTTGGGCGCGGGGAAGCACAGTCATATTGTATTTTATTAGCAGATCCTAAAAGTGAAGTTGGTAAAGAACGGATGAAAATTATGACTGAAACAAATGACGGCTTTGATTTATCGCAAAGAGATTTAGAATTAAGAGGGCCAGGAGATTTTTTTGGTCAAAAACAAAGTGGTTTACCGGTATTTAAAATAGCTGATATGATCCATGACTATCGTGCCCTAGAAGTAGCTAGAAATGATGCAGCGCAGTTGGTTTCATCAGAGTACTTTTGGAAGGATCCAGAATATAGATACTTAGTTATTTATTTAGAAGAAGAAGGCGTATTAGCTGGAGATAAAATCGATTAACTAACATTTTATTATTGAAATTAAAATATAATTTTTATATACTACTTTTAGTACCTAGTCATATAAGCTTGGGCGGTGTGGAGAGATGAGACGATCAAAGAAAGAACGGCAACAATTATTAAAGCAAAAAATTAATGAAAATCCCTTTATAACAGATGAAGCACTCGCTGATGCGTTTCACGTTAGTGTTCAAACAATACGGTTAGACCGACTAGAACTTTCAATACCAGAGTTGAGAGAACGAATTAAGCATGTTGCTGAAAAGCAATTTGATACAGTAAAAGCGATAGAAATTGAAGAGGTTATCGGTGAAATTATTGATTTACAACTGGACCAAAGAGCGATATCAATTTTAGATATAGGCCAGGAACACGTTTTTTCTAAAACGAAAATCGCTAGAGGGCACCACGTTTTTGCACAAGCGAACTCATTAGCAGTAGCAATTATAGATGATGAGTTAGCACTAACTGCCAAAGCAAATGTTCGATTTGCAAGAAGAGTTCAACAAGGAGAGCGAGTTGTCGCCAAAGCAAAGGTTGTAAAACATGAAAAAGAACGTACGAAGGTCGAAGTAAATAGCTATGTGGAACAAGAGTTAGTATTTTCTGGAGAATTTCATATGTACCGATCAGACAACCGTATGGAAGGAGAGAAAAATCCACATGAGGATAGCGATTGATGCCATGGGTGGTGATCACGCTCCAAAGGAAATTGTTAAAGGGGCATTAGCTGCAATTAAACAATATGAAGATATTGAAATTGTTCTTATTGGTAATGAAAACTTAATTAATCAACACCTTACTGATCCTACACGAATCACAATCATACATACAGAAGAAAAAATTGATTCAACAGATTCACCGGTTACCGCTATTCGAAGGAAAAAGAATTCATCAATGGTACTGGCAATAAAAGAAGTAAAGGAAGGGCGAGCTGATGCATGTATTTCTGCAGGGAATACAGGCGCGCTAATGACAGGTGGCGTTTTGATTGTCGGTCGAATCAAAGGGATTGAACGCCCGGCATTAGCTCCAATGCTTCCGACATTCAACGGTGATGGCTTTTTACTGATTGATGCTGGTGCTAACATGGACGCAAAACCAGAACATTTACTTCAATACGGAATTATGGGAAGCATTTATATGCAAAAAGTTCGTAATATCGAAAGCCCAAGAGTTGGTTTATTAAATGTCGGTACTGAAGACGATAAAGGAACCGAACTAACAAAAAAAACGTTTGAGCTCTTAAAAGGTGCAGATGTGAACTTTATTGGTAATATTGAAGCTCGTGATTTACTAGAGGGAGCCGCTGATGTTGTCGTTTGTGATGG
>SKSA01000165.1 GCA_007118195.1 Anaerobacillus sp.
TCATCTTTATTTTGGTCTTCATCTTCATTTTGTAATGAGAGATCGTCATTTACCTCGCTATTTACATTCGCCAACTGTTCATTACGATCAATTCCATTTGGATACTGAACAACTGAAACCTCTTCCTCTTTTTCCTCGTTGTACGCCTCATAATGAAAAGAACGATCTTCTCCCTCAGCAGAAGACTCATCAAATAAGTCTTCATTAACTTCTTCATTAACTTCTTCATTAAATTCATTATTGACTTCATCACTGACTTCATCATTTACTTCTTCACTGACAAAATTGTTCTCTTCCCCCCTTGCTTCTTGTGCACTACGTCCATTAGACATACCAGTAATCGCTACATCTGCTGTCAATTGAATGCAGCCTCGTTCAGGTAAATCATAATCAAATGATTCTACAATCACATAAATATCGTCGAGACTATGAATACGTTCTTGTGGAATGGTCACATCAATAGGAAAGTTATGTCTAATTTCACCTGTTCCGTCCTCATTTAGCGTTACTTCTTCGATCGAACGGAACGCAACTTGATTGGAAAGAGACAAACTCTCTTCATCTGTTACTTCGTCTTTTCCATTTGAACGGTATTCACCAGTTAGCTTTAATCCCCCACGAATCAAAACATATTCCCCGTTCTCTTCAACTGTAATTTCTGGATCTAATGACAAAGATACAATTTCGTCTACTTCCTGCCCTTTATTAAGCCACACTGATTCTTCAATGGAAAATGATAGCTTTGATGAATGATCTTGTGTCAACTGCCTCTCCTCCTCTATTAAAATTGTAATGACTCCGAAATAACATAAGGGACACGTCCCGTTAAACGGACTTATACCAATACGTTACAGATGTATGACAAGACTTCGAGAAATATGATTATTTTGAAGGAAATTAACCTTTAAAATATAAACATTCACTTTTTGTCCACCAAACTTTTCATACCAAACAGTAATGACGATGCATCGTCCCATCTAATTTGGAAAAGGTGGATGATTTCCTTTACTTCGCCGTGACCTTCTTTCGAATCTCAGACGCTTGTTCACGAAATCATCCGCCTTTTTTCATACAAATCAACACTATAGTTTAAAGTTCGTTGTTTTCTTTCCACCTTTCCAACATTCGGCCTTACCAACTATCCAAATAACCAACAAAAAAAGCCTAACACTTGTTAAAGTGCTAGACCTTTTGAATTACTTAACCAATTTTGCAAATGCCTTATCAGCAGCGGCTATTGTTTTTTCAATATCTTCATCCGTATGTTTTGTCGATAGGAACATTCCTTCAAACTGTGAAGGTGGTAGGGAAACACCTTCTTCTAACATGTAGCGGAAATAAGTGGCAAAACGTTCTAAATCAGACGTTTTTGCTTTCTCGTAATTAATCACTTCTTCATCAGTAAAGAAGAAACCAATCATCGATCCTGCTTGGCTAGTGCTATGTGGAATTCCATGTTTAGTAGCCGCTTCAGACAATCCATCAGCAAGCTTTTTACCAAGTCGTTCAAATTCAGCATAGTGCTCTGGAGTCAACTGTGATAATGTTTCATATCCAGCTGTCATAGCAAGTGGGTTTCCAGATAACGTTCCAGCTTGATAAATTGGTCCGTTTGGTGCGATCATTTCCATAATCTCACGCTTTCCACCGTAAGCGCCAACCGGAAGGCCACCACCGATTACTTTCCCTAAACATGTCAAATCAGGAGTAATTCCTAATGTTCCTTGAGCACAGTGATATCCAACACGGAAGCCGGTCATTACTTCATCAAAAATAAGTAATGTGCCGTTTTGCTCAGTTATTTCTCGAACGCCTTCTAAAAATCCAGGTTGTGGACGAACTACGCCCATGTTTCCAGCAACAGGCTCTAAGATGACAGCTGCAATATCGTCTCCAAATTGATCAAACGCATAGCGAAGACTTTCTAAATCGTTATATGGAACAGTTAATGTGTTCATAGCGACTGATTCTGGTACACCAGGGCTATCAGGTAAGCCTAAAGTTGCTACACCTGATCCTGCCTTAATAAGAAGTGAATCGCCATGACCGTGATAACAGCCTTCAAATTTTAAAATTTTATTACGACCTGTATACCCACGTGCTAAACGTAACGCACTCATCGTTGCTTCTGTGCCTGAATTTACCATACGAGCAACTTCAATTGATGGAACGCGCTCAATCACAAGTTCGGCCATTTTTGTTTCAAGTTCACTTGGCGCACCGAAGCTCGTCCCTAACTCTGCTGCTGCTTTTAACGCTTCCGTTACTTGTTCATCTGCATGGCCTAAAACAAGTGGTCCCCAAGAAAGTACGTAATCAATGTATTCATTTCCATCAATATCATAAATTTTAGAGCCTTTTCCACGCTCCATAAAGACAGGATCCATATTTACAGATTTGAAAGCTCGAACAGGACTATTAACCCCACCCGGCATTACTGGCTTCGCTTTTGCAAAAGCTGCTTTTGATTTATCAAATGTTCTCATAATTTAATCCCCCTCTTAAATGTTGAGTTTTGAGTTTTGAGTTTTGAGTTTTGAGTTTTGAGTTTTGAGTTTTGAGTTTTGAGTGGAGAGTTATTCATGTCTTAGCTACGAAGCTCTTACGAAACAAACTCAACACTCTCTACTCAAAACTTTTAATTATTCACTTAACCATTTAGCTACGTCTTTGGCGAAGTATGTGATAATTAAATCCGCACCTGCACGTTTCATGCTCGTTAGTTTTTCCATTACGACTGCACGCTCGTCAATCCAACCATTTAAGCTTGCGCCTTTAATCATTGAATATTCGCCACTAACGTTGTAGGCAACTACTGGATAAGCGAAGTTGTCTTTTACTTCACGAATTACATCTAGATATGATAATGCTGGTTTAACAATTAAAAAGTCAGCCCCTTCTAATACATCACTTTCAGCTTCTCGAAGTGATTCTAAGCGGTTAGCTGGATCCATCTGATATGTTTTACGGTCACCAAATGAAGGTGCGCTATGAGCTGCATCGCGAAATGGTCCGTAAAATGCCGACGAATATTTCACAGCATATGACATAATTGGAATATTGGCAAAACCGGCTTCATCTAACCCTTGGCGAATAGCAGCTACAAACCCATCCATCATGTTTGAAGGAGCGATAATATCAGCACCTGCCTTTGCTTGTGACACCGCTGTTTTGGCAAGTAACTCTAAAGTAGGATCATTTAAAATAACCCCTTCTTCGATGACGCCACAATGCCCATGGTTTGTGAATTGGCAAAGACATGTATCGGCAATAACCACTAATTCTTCATTAACCATTTTTATTTTTTGGATCGCTTGTTGAACAATTCCATGATCACAATAAGCACTTGTTCCAACATCATCTTTATCTTTCGGTACACCAAAAACAATAACAGAAACAATTCCTAAATCTGTAACCGTTTTTATTTCTTCTTCTAATAAGTCTAAAGAAATTTGAAAAACTCCAGGCATCGAAGGAACTTCATTTTTTATATTTTCGCCTTCTTTCACGAAAATAGGGTAAATAAGGTCTTCTTTCTGTAAGACAGTTTCTCTCACCATTGAACGCAAATTGGCAGAACTGCGTAAGCGTCGATGTCTTTTAAATTCTAACATTAATTATTCCTCCTTTAGCTTGTCCGCTACACTTCGGAGCATACCTTGTATCGTATATTCCTCTGGCTCAGTATGTACGGGTAACAGATGCTTTAACATCGTTTTCGTTGTAATTGGACCAATGGATGCAAAAATAATGTTTCCGATGTAGCTTCTCCAGTTAGTTCCTTCAAGCAGTTGAACAAAATTATCAACAGTTGATGAACTCGTAAAAGTAACTACATCAATTTTTCCATCTTTAATGAGCTGGTATAACTGCTCTTTTGATTTTTTTTCAATAACAGTTTCATATACATCTAAATCAGTGACATCTATTTCGTGATTTCGTAATCCTTCTGGAATCACATTTCTTGCTAAATTCCCACGTGGGATTAAAACTTGCTCACCTTTTTTGACAACTTTAAGTAAACTCTCTAATAAACTTTCAGCCACATACTTTTCAGGAATAAGATCAGCTGTTAAACCGTAACTAACTAATACCTCTTCCGTCTTTTGCCCAACAACTGCTATTTTACATGAAGTAGGTAACGTTATGCTTTCATTAAAGTTCCTTAACTCTTGAAAAAAAAAGTCTACACCGTTTTTACTCGTAAAGACTAGCCAATCATATGTATGTATAAGTTCAAGAACGTTATTTATGACCGCTTTATCTGCAACTTCCTTACAAGTAATTAACGGCATCTCTATAGGAATACCACCAAGTTCCTTTATTTTTAATGAGAGAGCAGAGGCTTGCGCCTTTGCCCTCGTCACTAATATTTGCTTTCCGTGAAGGTCCATTATTTTTCTAAATCTTCTTTCACAGCATCTAAAATTTCTTTGGCACCCTTCTCGAGTAACTTTACAGCTAGCTCTTCACCTAAGGCTTGAGCGTCTTCTCCTACCATTCTTTCATGTAAAACTACTTTCCCATCTGGAGAGCCTACAAGACCTACTAAAACAACTTCCCCATTTTCATTTAACTCAGCGTAACCAGCAATTGGTACTTGGCAACCACCTTCAATTTTGTGTAGAAATGCGCGCTCAGCTGTTACACAACGCTTTGTCACTTCATCAGTAAGCTTAGAAAGAAGTTCGTTAAGTTCTACATCATCAGAACGACATTCAATTCCTAGAGCGCCTTGCCCTACTGCAGGTACACATAACTCTGCTGATAAAAATTCAGTAACAACATCAGAACTCCAGCCTACACGTTCTAAGCCAGCTGCCGCAAGAATAATCGCGTCATATTCGCCATCTCTACATTTCTGAAGTCTCGTATCAATGTTGCCACGAATCCACTTAATTTCTAAATCTGGTCGTTTCGCTAAAACTTGAGCAGAGCGTCTTAAACTACTCGTTCCAACAACCGAACCTGCTTCTAGTTCCATTAAACCTTTACCATTATTTGAAATAAATGCATCACGAGGATCTACACGTTTTGGTACACAACCAATCGTCAAGCCATCTTGAAGTACAGCAGGCATATCTTTCATACTATGAACTGCCATATCGATCTCTTTATCCATCATAGCTTGCTCAATTTCCTTAACAAATAAGCCTTTCCCACCAACTTTAGATAACGTAACATTTAAAATTTGGTCCCCTTTAGTGACAATTTTCTTTACTTCAAATTCAAATGGTCCACCAAATTTCTTTAATTGTTCAATCACCCAATTTGTTTGAGTTAAAGCTAAATTACTTTTTCTAGAACCTACAATAATTTTTCTCATGATAAACCCCCGTGTTATTTAGAATGTTGAGTTTTGAGTGTTGAGTTTTGAGTGTTGAGTTTTGAGTGAATGAAAGCTTCGAAGCAGTACTTTCTAAATAACTCACCATTCAAAACTCTTAACTCAAAACTGTTTAGTTCCATAAATGAAATGTTGAAAGTGCATTAGGTAAAAAATAATTTATAAGAATTAGTAAGAAGCCGGCAATATTTAATAATACTAATGAATAACCGCGTATCTCCTTAACTACTCTTTTGTATAAATAAAATCCATAAACAACTAGCACTATGACTGAGGCAATAATTTTTATATCGAACCAAGGCACATCCCCTAATGAGAGAGCGGCCCAAATAAAGCCAAGAATAAGCCCCATTAACAAAAGTGGAAAGCCAAGCATTGTAAACATAAAGGCAAGATGCTCAGACCTAGATAGATCGCCAAACCGGAATAGTCGCTTCCCAAATTGTTTTTTCTTTAACATTTGGTGTTGGTAATAATACATAATTGAAAATATAAAAGCGAACGTAAACGCTCCGTATGATAATAATATTAGAGTAACATGAATAAATAAAAGCTCAGAAATTAATAACTCTTGTAATGCAGGAGAAATATCACCAGTTGGCGTAAAAATACTAAAAGTCATAATAGCAAAGCCGAAAATATTTGTAAAAAACACAAAGAAATCTACTTTAAAAAACCAATTTATGACTAAAGAAACGCTAACTATAATCCAAGCAAAAAAGAACAATCCTTCAAAAGAAGTCATTACAGGAAATCGGTTAAATTCAATCATTCTAAGAATAAAAAAGACCGTTTGAAGAATCCAGACAATAGAAAGCAACCAGAAGGAGATTCGATTAACCTTCTGGTTGTTGTGTAAGAAATCAATAAAATAGCCAATCACACTTAAACAATAAAAAATGATCGTCGCTATATATAAAAAGTTTAACATCTTCAAAACTCCTCTCTTAGGAGCGAACTACAGCATCTTTGGCATATGCAACTGTCTTACTTGCTTTTTCTTTTTCTTTCTCCTTGATTTGAGTACAGGCTTCTATTTCCTCAGCCTTTTCATTTTCAAGGGCAAATATTCTTGTAAATAACTCTAGTGTTTCTTCAGAATCAGGCTCGGCTGCTATTTCTTTAGCCGCTATGATTGGATCACGTAAAAGTTGGTTTACGATACTTTTCATATGTTTACTCAAAACTTTCTTTTCACGATCTGAAAGATTAGGTAGTTTTCGTTCAAGGCTCGCCATTGTTTCTTCTTGAACAGTAAGTGCTTTTGAACGTAATGATGAAATGATCGGAACCACCCCTAACGTATTTAACCAACTTTTGAACTCAGCCATTTCATTATCAATCATAATTTCAATTTTTTCTGCTTCACGCTTTCGTTCATCAAGGTTAGCAGCTACAATTCCTTCTAAATCATCAATATCATATAAATAAACACTTTCTAATTCGCTTAAACCTGGATCAATATCACGAGGAACGGCAATATCGACCATAAATAGTGGACGTCCTTTACGCTTTTTAATAATGGAAGCAACCATATCTTTGGTAACAACATAGTCTTTAGCACCCGTAGAACTAATTAAAATATCGGCATCAACTAATGCTTCGGTTAACTCATTTAATGGTCTTGCTTCACCTAAAAATTTATCTGCAAGTTCAATCGCTTTTGACATTGTTCTATTAATTACTGTTACCTTACCTACCCCATTGGCATGAAGGTGTTTACCAGTAAGTTCACTCATTTTTCCGGCCCCGAAAATAAGAACGTGCTTATTTTTAAAATCACCAAAAATTTTCTTTCCTAATTCAACGGCAGCATAACTTACAGAAACAGCATTTTCACCAATAGACGTTTCAGAGTGTGCACGTTTAGCAAGTGTTACAGCTTGCTTAAATAATTGATTAAATACCGTGCCCGTCGTCTTTTGCTCTTGTGCAAATAAGAAACTCTCTTTAATTTGACCTAAAATTTGCGTTTCACCAACGACCATTGAATTTAATCCACAAGTAACTCTTAATAAATGCTCAATCGCACGATCATTTTCATATATATCTAAATAATCGGCAAAATCGTCAGCAGGAAGATCAAACCATTCTGATAAAAACATTTTCATATAGTACTTACCAGTGTGTAATTGATCTACGACAGCATAAATTTCTGTCCGATTACAAGTCGAAACGATTACACCCTCTAAGATGCTTTTTGTATTTATAAGCTGCTGAATCGCACAAGTTAATTCTTCCCCTTGAAAAGTGAACTTTTCACGGATTTCAACAGGTGTCGACTTATAATTTAAACTAGTAACTAGGATGTGCACGTTTTATTCACCCCCGATGGTTTGAAGATCCGCTCATGCAAATCATTTTCTTAAAACATATTATAACATGCTGATACCTTGTCCCCAAAAAATATTGTGAACATAGAGTGAAAAGACCGTGAAGTATGTTTAAAGATTTTTTTTATAATTAAAATAAGTTTTGGAAGATATTTATAGTGTAGCATCTCGTAGTCATCCAACTTTCATTCATCTATTTTAACATGAATACGAGAAAATTTATAACAAAAGATTGGGATTTAATAGTAGAACCCTAAATTAAAAATTTTTATGTGTTCGGTTAATAGTTGTCAAAAAGCTTAGATTATGGTTTGATTTTAGGAAAAGAGACAATTTATTTTGGGGTGAGGGACATGAAACGACAAGGAATATTTCCTGGAGTTCTATTAATTGGTGTAGGGTTAATCTTTCTTTTACAAAACTATAGTATTCCTTATATTAATACTATATTTACTTGGCCATCTATTTTACTCATCATTGGCTTAGCATTTTTATTCCAAGCATACATAGGCAAAGACTACCATTCTATTTTTACTGGAGTATTATTAGTAGGTTTAGGTATTCATTTCCATGGATTGCAACTTTTCTCCTTTTGGCCAAACCATTGGGCAATGTTTACTATGATTATCGGACTAGCATTTCTTTTCCGCTATAGTAAGACAAAAAAAGACGGA
>SKSA01000391.1 GCA_007118195.1 Anaerobacillus sp.
AAATTCGCAGAACTTGTTTGTAGTAATTCTTTAAGATCTAACACCTTGTCGAATGCAGTCGGTGTTCTAAAAGAAGAAATGAGGTATTTACAATCTGTGATCATCGGGTCAGCGGATGATTGTGCTGTTCCTGCTGGCGGTGCTTTGGCAGTTGATCGTCATGAATTTGCTGAACTTGTTACTGAGCGAGTGAAAAATCATCCGCTTGTAGAAGTAGTCACTGAGGAGATAGTTGAAATTCCCGAAGGTCCTACTGTTATTGCATCAGGGCCACTTACTTCTCAAAAACTTTCCGGCGAGCTAAGGAAACTTACTAGTGAAGAATACTTATATTTTTATGATGCAGCAGCGCCGATTATAGACGTTGAAAGTATCGATAAAGAAAAAGTGTATTTAAAATCACGTTACGATAAAGGTGAAGCTGCTTATTTAAATTGCCCGATGAATGAAGAGGAATTTGATCGTTTTTATGAAGCTTTAATAAGTGCGGAAACAGTTCCATTAAAGGAATTTGAAAAGGAAATCTTTTTTGAAGGGTGCATGCCAATAGAAGTTTTGGCTAGAAGAGGCAAGAAAACGCTTTTATTCGGCCCGATGAAGCCAGTTGGGTTAGAAGATCCTAAAACGGGAAAAAGACCGTATGCGGTCGTCCAGTTACGCCAAGATAATCAATCTGGGACTCTTTATAACATTGTTGGATTTCAAACTCATTTAAAGTGGGGCCCACAAAAAGAAGTTCTTCAGTTAATACCAGGGCTTGAACAGGCAGAAATTGTTCGTTATGGAGTTATGCATCGTAACACTTTTATTAATTCACCTAAGCTATTATTACCTACGTATCAATATAAAGCTCGTAGTGACCTTTTTTTTGCTGGACAAATAACCGGTGTGGAAGGATATGTAGAATCGGCAGCTGCTGGTTTAGTTGCTGGTTTAAACGCAGCGAGGTTTGTAAATAATAAGGAACTAATGGTATTTCCCCAAGAAACGATCATAGGAAGTATGGCTAGTTACATAACAACCGCTAACCAAAAGAACTTTCAACCGATGAATGCAAATTTTGGTTTGCTACCGCCGATTGAGCCTCGTATTAAAAATAAAAAAGAACGATATGAGCACTTAGCATCGAGAGCGTTAGATACAATTCAGAATTTTGTGAAAAGTTTGTAAAGTATCTTGCAAACAAGAATCTGTTGTGGTATTATTTAGAGGCTCTTGTTGGGTGAGAATATATTGTTTATAAATGGAATGCAATTAGAAATGTTTAGGCGTTTTTTCAGGTTGAGAGGAACGATTTCAATTACACTGTTTACAGATAGATAAAGGATATTGAATATTTCTCATCTTTCATGAAGCAGCATAGCCTTTTTAGTTACGCTGCTGTTTCATATGGACTTGTAAGGCTTTATTTAACTGAAATGATTTTCAAAAAGAATAAAGGTTGCGCGGAGGTTTCGAGATTTTCTAACTCGGGACGATTTCGGGTTTAGGTAAAGGGCGAAACGATGTTATCTTCCTTTAGGAAGATATACAATAGATTCGTACATAAGTACATATCATGGCGCTCAGCGATTTTTTTGTTAGGAGGGATTTTTTTGGAACATTCTTTTCATGCGACGACGATATTTGCGATCCACCATAACGGTAAATGTGCAATGAGTGGAGATGGTCAGGTAACATTTGGGAATGCCGTAGTGATGAAACATACTGCTAGAAAAGTTCGTAAATTATATAACGGAAAAGTTTTAGCTGGTTTTGCTGGTTCAGTTGCTGATGCATTTACGTTATTTGAAAAATTTGAAGCTAAATTAGATGAGTATAACGGTAATTTGCAAAGAGCGGCTGTGGAATTAGCCAAAGAATGGCGAAGCGATAAAGTACTTAGACGTCTTGAAGCAATGTTAATTGTTGCCAATGCTGATAATTTGTATCTTGTTTCAGGTACTGGAGAAGTGATTGAGCCAGATGACGGTATTTTAGCGATTGGATCAGGTGGCAATTATGCGTTATCTGCAGGGCGGGCGTTAAAAAAGCATGCCCCGCACCTTGAGGCGAAAGAAATTGCGATGGCATCACTACAAACCGCTGCGGAAATATGTGTATACACGAACAATAATATCGTTTTAGAAGAACTATAAAGTTCCGTATTTGAGTTATAAATTATTTAAAAGTAATGCTTCGAAGCTTTGCTTCCATTAACTCAAAACTCAAAACTCAAAACTCAACATTCAACATTCAACATTCAAAACTTAACATTCAACATTCAAAGAGGGAGCGATCGAATGGATAATCATTTAACACCTCGACAAATTGTAGAGAAATTGGATCAATTTATAATTGGTCAAGATAAAGCTAAACGTTCTGTTGCCATTGCACTTCGTAATCGTTATCGCAGAGCGCAGTTAGAAGAGAAACTTCGCGATGAAGTAACGCCCAAAAATATTTTAATGATAGGTCCAACTGGGGTAGGGAAAACCGAAATAGCTAGAAGGCTTGCTAAACTAGTTGGTGCACCTTTTGTTAAAGTGGAAGCGACGAAGTTTACAGAAGTTGGCTATGTTGGTCGTGATGTAGAATCAATGGTTCGTGATCTTGTTGAAACATCGATACGTCTCGTTAAAGAAGACCGAATGAAAAAGGTAAAAGGAAAAGCTGAAGAGAACGCTAACAAGCGTATCGTAGAGTTACTTGTTCCTTCGAAAAAGAAGGAAACTTCATATAAAAATCCGTTTGAAATGATTTTTGGGGGGCAAAATCAACCTCAGCCTGAGCAAGTAGAAAACAATGAAGAGGAAGATATACAGGAGCGAAGAAGAAGAATTGAACATCAGCTAGCTCTAGGAGAACTTGAGGACCATTATGTAACAGTAGAAGTTGAAGAGCAATCAAGTGGTTTTTTAGATATGTTCCAAGGCTCGGGAATGGAGCAAATGGGTATGAATATGCAAGAAATGCTCGGGAACATGGTCCCTAAAAAGAAGAAAAAGCGAAAATTAACGGTAAGAGAAGCTCGTAAAGTTTTAACCGATGATGAAGCGCAAAAACTTATCGATATGGATGAGGTAACTCAAGAAGCGGTTTTGAGAGCTGAACAATTGGGGATTATATTCATAGATGAAATTGATAAAGTCGCAGGAAAAAGTCAACAATCGACGGCAGATGTATCGAGGGAAGGTGTACAAAGAGACATTTTACCAATTGTCGAAGGTTCTACTGTTATTACTAAATATGGACCTGTTCGTACCGACCATGTACTATTCATCGCAGCAGGTGCGTTTCACTTAGCGAAACCATCCGACTTGATTCCGGAGTTACAAGGTCGCTTTCCGATTCGTGTTGAGCTTGCGAACTTAACTGTAGAGGATTTTGTTAAAATCTTAATTGAACCAAATAATGCATTAATTAAGCAATATCAAGCATTACTTGCTACAGAAGGTATACAAGTTGTTTTTTCTGACGATGCTATTCAGAGAATAGCAAAAATTGCGACAGAGGTAAATCAAGACACAGAGAACATTGGTGCTAGAAGGCTTCACACGATTTTAGAAAGGCTTCTTGAAGATTTATCTTTTGAGGCGCCTGACATCAACCTAGAAGAGATTGTTATCACTCCTACATACGTAGAGGAAAAATTAGCGACAATTGCCAAAAACCGAGATTTAAGCCAATACATTTTATAGAAGAGAATATTTTAGGAGGATTTAGAAATGGATCTATTAACAAAAACGAGAAAAATTAATGAAATGTTACAAAAAACAGCTGGTCAACCAGTCAATTTTAAAGATATGGCTGAGACGCTTCGTGATGTTATCGAAGCTAATATTTTTATTCTAAGTAGACGCGGAAAGTTATTAGGGTTTTCAATTAAACAGGAAATTGAAAACGAAAGAATGAAAAAGATGTTAGAAGATCGTCAATTTCCTGAAGAGTATACAACGAACTTGTTTAAAATTAATGAAACTTCGTCGAACTTAGATATTGAAAGTGAATTTACTGCTTTCCCAGTTGAGAATAAAGACCTTTTCAGTAAAGGCTTGACAACGATAGTTCCGATTAATGGTGGAGGAAACAGAATTGGAACATTAATTCTTGCTAGGTTAACTAACTCATTTGATAATGATGACTTAATGTTAGCTGAATATGGTGCTACTGTTGTAGGGATGGAAATTTTACATGAGAAAACTGTAGAAATTGAACAGGAAGCTAGAAGTAAAGCAGTTGTTCAAATGGCGATTGGTTCACTTTCATACAGCGAACTAGAAGCTGTGGAACATATTTTCCATGAATTAGATGGTAATGAAGGCTTACTAGTAGCTTCGAAAATTGCCGATAGAGTAGGAATAACTCGTTCAGTGATTGTAAATGCGTTGCGAAAGCTTGAAAGTGCCGGTGTGATTGAGTCGCGCTCTTTAGGTATGAAAGGTACGTATATTAAAGTGTTAAATGATAAGTTTCTAGTTGAGTTAGAGAAGTTAAAGTCATAATAAGTAATAAACTCAGTTGATGAGTTAAATAGGGTTAGGCATCTACAGTAATAAGGTTTATGATTGTGCCTCTTATTATAATAAGGAGGAACAACCGATCATACTCCAGACACTAGACGATGTTCTACCCTTTTTTTGTGTAAATTATAAATCGTCGTCGGTTGACTTGGTTGAACAACCCTTTATACGACTAGTTAAGAGCACAGTGAAAGTAGTCAACTATATTTGCATATAGGGTGGAAATAAGATTCTCATGAATGTTATGTTTGAACATTTTTTGAAAAAAATGTTACGAATTTATTAAATCTATCCTTAATTTTAAAATGGAAAATACTTTCCCTTAAGTATTGATGTTGGAAATTGTATAATAAATTACGTACTTTAAAAAAGGTTTCAGAAAAGCAATGGTCCTTTTTTCATATTATGTTTTAGGGCTTTGTAATTAAAATTTGACAAAACAAAACAACATTAGACAATTAGCGAGTACATATTATACAATACGTCTAGTAGTGTATTTTTTAGGGGGGTATATATGAAGATTTTTTCTAATCTGAACCAGCAACTTATAGAACAATCTTTAAGTGCGGCTTCAATGCGTCAAAAAACAATATCTCAAAATATTGCTAACGTAGACACTCCTAACTATAAAGCAAAAAAAACAGTTTTTGAGCATCAATTAAAAGACGCAATAAATAATGATCGCCTAAATGCTTATCGGACTGATCCTAGGCACTTAGAATTTGGGGGCAGAGGGCGAACGAACACACATATCGTTGTGGATCGCAATAATACGATGTTTAACCATAATGGTAATAATGTAGACATTGAGCATGAAATGGCTGAAATGGCTAAAAATCAAATCTATTATAACGCTTTAATTGATCGTCTAAATGGCAGATTTAATAATATTAGAACCGTTGTTGGAGGAGGTAGATAATCATGACGATATTTCATGGCTTTAATACGACAGCATCTGCACTTACTGCACAGCGCCTTAGAATGGATGTAGTAGCTTCTAACATGGCTAATGTAGATACTACAAGAGGTAGGTTTGTCAACGGTGAATGGGAACCTTATCGACGAAAGATGGTAGAGCTGCAACCGAATCAAAATCACTTTTCATCACATTTATCAAAAGCGATGGGGAGAGGTGACCATCCAGGTAACGGAGTAAAAGTAAGTAGGATTGTCGAAGACCAAACGCCCTTTAAGTTAGTCTACCAACCAGGCCATCCAGATGCCAATGACGAAGGGTACGTACAACTACCTAACGTTGACCCTTTAAAAGAAATGGTAGATATGATGAGTGCAACGCGTTCATACGAGGCCAATGTTACTACATTAAATGCCACTAAAAACATGTTAATGAAAGCTTTAGAAATTGGTAAAGGTTAGGAGGGATTTGAATGGACCCGATCTCATTTCGACCCAATTCGGTGATGAATATTCAAGGTCAACATCCGCAAACAAGAAAGCTTAGTTCAGCTGAAGCGCAAAATAATTTCAAAACTATGCTAAGTGATGCGCTACATAAAGTGAATGATACTCAACATGCTTCAGCGAAGGCGACAGAAAAGCTAGCAAGGGGAGAAAACATTGATTTACATGAAGTAATGATTACTGGCCAGAAAGCAAGTATTACACTTCAAACGACGGTTGAAGTACGAAATAAAATCGTAGAGGCGTATCAAGAGGTTATGAGAATGCAAGTTTAGTTGAAATAATGAGTTAGCGTAACAGGAGGAAATATGGACGAAAAACTATTACTATACAAAGACAAGCTAATTAAATATTGGACCGGGCGAACGAATGTTCAAAAAGGGATGATTATCGGTTCTATCCTACTGTTAATAATGCTACTCATTGCTGTATCAATGTTAGGTTCAAGAACAAGTATGGTTCCGTTATACACCAATTTATCGCTACAAGAAACAGGCGAAATTAAAGCGCAGTTAGATGCTAGAGGGATTTCGTCTGAAATTGCTGATAATGGCACAACGATACTTGTGCCAGAAACAATTGTTGATAGTTTGAAAGTTGAATTAGCGGCCGAAGGTATTCCCCAAAGTGGAAGTATTGATTACACGACGTTTAGGGATCGTATGGGGTTCGGAATGACGGACAACGAATTTAACATTATGGAACGCGCTGCTATGCAAACTGAATTAGCAAATTTAATTCGGAATATTGATGGAGTTCAACAGGCGCAAGTTATGATTACTTTACCTGAAGAGAGTATTTGGGTATCTAGTAGCGATCAAACGGCTTCCGCTTCCGTCCTTTTAAATATTCGTCCAGGTTATCAGCTAGATCAACAACAAGTAAGGGCGCTTTATCACCTTATTTCGAAAAGTGTTCCTAAACTCCCTGTAGATAATATCGTCATTATGAACCAAATGTTTGAGTATTTAGAGTTAAAAAATGAAAATATGATCGATTCTACTCTTTCTGTTTATGAACAGCAACGAACCATTCAACGAGATATTGAGCGTGATTTGCAACGGCAAGTACAGCAAATGCTTGGAACGCTAGTCGGAAGAGACAAGGTGGTAGTTTCAGTTACTACTGATATCGATTTTACGAAGGAAAATCGTGCCGAAGATTTAGTTACTCCTGTCGATCAAGAGAATATGTCGGGTTTAGCAGTTAGCATTGAAAGAATTACAGAGACGTATAGCGGGGATGATTTCCAAGATGGTGGGATTCCTGGGACTGGCGAAACAGATATACCAGGGTACCCTGGTGTTACGGGGGCAGGAGCTGGTGACTACGAACGGATGGAAGAACGCATAAACAATGATGTGAATAGAATAAGGCGAGACATCGTACGAAGTCCTTATCAAGTCCGTGATATTGGTATTCAAGTAATGGTCGAACCTCCTAATCCTGAGGACCCTAACTCCCTACCACTTGAACTACGAAATGATATACAACAAATTTTGAGCACGATTGTTAGAACAAGTATATCAAAAGAAGTGGTTGATCAATTAACCCCTGAGCAGATAAATGAAAAAGTATTTGTATCTGCACATAGCTTTGATGGCAAAATTGTATTTGATGATGTAATTGAAACAGAAGTTCCAATTTGGTACTACATTGTTGGAGCACTCGGTTTATTGATTATTTTACTTATCTTCTTGTTAGTTCGTAAAAGTAAAAAAGAAGAAGTGGTAGAAGAGACGGCTGTGGCAGGGACTGATTTTGATATACCAAATATTAATGAAGATCAAGATTCCGAAGAAAAGGCCCGTCGTAGACAGCTAGAAACAATGGCGAAAGATAAGCCAGAAGAATTCGCTAAGCTTGTTCGCACATGGTTATCTGATGATTAAGGAGGGGAAAAAGTTTGAATAACAAGAAAAAAGAGTTAACGGGTAAAGAAAAGGCTGCGATCCTCCTCATTTCCTTAGGACCAGATGTGTCAGCGCAAGTGTATAAACATTTGAGTGAAGAGGAGATTGAAAAATTAACTCTTGAAATCGCGGGTGTTAGAAAAGTAGATTCAAGTATGAAAGAAGATGTGATTGAACAATTCCATCAATTGGCTATCGCTCAAGACTACATTTCACAAGGTGGAATTGGTTATGCAAAAAATGTTTTAGAAAGAGCCCTTGGTGAACAGCAAGCGATGGAAATTATTAATCGCTTGACCTCGACTCTTCAAGTTCGTCCGTTTGATTTTGCTAGAAAAGCAGATGCAGGACAAATTTTGAATTTTATTCAAAATGAACATCCGCAAACCATCGCACTTATTTTGTCCTATTTAGAATCAGTTCAAGCGGGACAAATTTTATCGGAACTTCCACAAGAAATGCAAGC
>SKSA01000001.1 GCA_007118195.1 Anaerobacillus sp.
ACGTCAAACGGAATCGGTGGCGATGCCTTTGCGCTCGTTTGGACGAAAGGTAAATTACACGGACTAAATGCAAGTGGACCTGCTCCACAATCAATTTCGATTGAAAAGGTAAAAGAGAGAGGCTATGAGGAAATTCCTAAGTTCGGTTGGTTTCCAGTCACGGTTCCTGGTGCGCCAGCCGCATGGGTCGAATTGTCGGAAAAGTTCGGAAAGCTACCGTTAACAGAAGTGTTGAAGCCAGCGATTAATTATGCAGAAAACGGCTATCCTTTGTCACCCATTTTAAGTTTTTATTGGGAACAGGCGTACAAAGGTTATAAAAAACAATTAGAAGGTGACGAATTTAACCATTGGTTTGAAACTTTCACACCAAACGGTAAAGCTCCGCAAGTGGGCGAAGTTTGGAAGTCAGAAGGTCATGCCAATACGTTAAAGCTGATTGCCGAGACAAAAGGGAAGGCATTTTATGAAGGTGAATTGGCAGAAAAAATTGATGCTTTTTCGAAAAAATATAATGGCTTCATTTCAAAAGAAGATTTAGCTTCGTTTAAACCTAAATGGGTTGATCCAATCAATGTTTCTTATCGTGGCTATGATGTTTGGGAAATTCCGCCAAACGGACAAGGTTTAGTCGCATTACTTGCTTTAAACATTGCTGAAGGCTTTGAATTTAGTGACCGCGACAACATTTCGACATATCACCGTCAAATTGAAGCGATGAAATTAGCTTTCAGTGATGGCTTAAAATATATTACGGAACAAGATAAAATGAGTGTAGATGTTTCAGGACTTTTATCGAAAGAGTATGCAAATGAACGTAGAAACTCAATCACAAATGAAGCATTAACACCTACTGCAGGAGAACCACCTAAAGGTGGAACGGTTTATTTAGCATCTGCAGATAAAGAAGGAAACATGGTTTCATTTATTCAAAGTAACTATATGGGATTTGGATCTGGGTTAGTTGTTCCTGGTACAGGGATTTCATTACAAAACCGTGGTCATAACTTTTCATTAGATGAAAGTCACGATAATCGTCTTGAGCCAGGGAAGCGGACGTTCCATACCATCATTCCTGGATTTTTAACGAAAGGTGATCAAGCCGTTGGACCATTCGGTGTAATGGGTGGCTTTATGCAACCACAAGGTCATATGCAAGTCGTTATGAATGCAATTGATTTCAACTTAAATCCACAAGCAGCTCTTGACGCTCCACGTTGGCAATGGATGAAAGACAAATCAGTAATGCTTGAAAATACGGTACCAAACTTTATTGCTCAAGGCTTAGCACGAATGGGTCACCAAATTCAAGTAGCACATAACCCAGGCGGATTCGGAAGAGGCCAAATTATTTGGCGTGATCCGAATACAGGCGTTCTAGCTGGTGGAACAGAATCAAGAACCGACGGCTCCATCGCCGCTTGGTAGGAAGAAAAGCGGAGACGACTGGTCAGCTTCGAAAGGCGTTGGAAGCTCACTAAAAGAGGCGCTTTTTTGCCTCTTTTATGTGAGGTGAAACGCACGAGAAGCTAGGAGTCGGAGCTAGACAGAAAAGCGGAGGTGCCTTGCTCACGAGCGACAGGCACTGGAAGGCCTTTGAAAGAAGCCGTTCTTTGGCTTCCGAAAAGGACTGAAGTGTCCCGAGCTCGTAGGCACCGAAGCTAGACAGAAAAGCGGAGGTGCCTTGCTCACGAGCGACAGTTTTTAAAAGTTTATTTTAAGAGGAGAATGAAATGAAGCAATATAATATATTTATGGCTTTCTTTCGTGTTGGAATGCTCGGCTATGGTGGTGGCCCAGCTTCAATTCCTTTAGTTCACAAAGAAGTTGTTGAAAAATATAAATGGCTTAATGACAATGAGTTTAGTGATGTTTTAGCAATTGGAAATGCACTACCAGGACCAATTGCGACAAAAATGGCCGGATATATCGGATATCGTGTTGGTGGATATTTAGGAATGGTGAATGCCATTGTAGCTAGTATCGTCCCAACCATTTTATTGATGATTATTATTTTAGGATCATTAGCGTCGTACAGGGAGCAAGCTTGGGTACAAGGAATGGCAAGTGCAGTTGTTCCTGTTGTCGGTGTGATGATGGCAATGTTGACATGGAAGTTTTTTGATACATCTCGTAAAGGTTTAGGTTGGGTGAAAAGTATTGTCCTAATTGTTGTTAGTTTTATAATTATCGGTATTTTAGATATTCATCCTGCATTTGTTATTGTAGCAATTTTACTTTTTGCCTTAACTAGATCAGATAAAAGCTCGAAAACGAAGAAAGAAGGGGAACAAAGTTCATGATTTATTGGGAGATATTTTTAGCATTTTTTATCCCAGGAATAATTGGTTACGGTGGTGGCCCAGCCTCGATTCCGTTAATTGAATATGAAGTCGTTCACCGTTTTGGTTGGCTTACAGTTGAAGAGTTTGGTGAAGTTTTAGCGTTAGGAAATGCGATGCCAGGCCCCATCGCAACGAAAATGGCTGGCTTTATCGGTTATGAACAAGGTGGAATATTAGGTGCTGCAGTCGGTGTGTTTGCTACTGTTGCCCCATCATTAGTCTTAATGATTGCACTTTTAAGCTTATTAATGAAGTTTAAAGCTTCACCAAAGGTTAAGGCGATGACTAGTTTAGTAAAGCCGACAATCGCTGTTCTTTTAGGACTATTAACCATTCGTTTTTTCGATAGCTCTTATACACAGTTAGGATTATTCCAAACAGGGGCTCTAATCGTTGTGAGTTACGTTCTTCTTGAAAAGTTGAAAGTTCACCCAGCGTATGTCATTGGAGGAGCGCTTCTTTATGGTGGCATATTTCTAGGTGGGATTATTTAAAAGAGGGGCAAATAAGTAACGTCCGACGAATTAGGGAGGAATACAAATGAATAAACAGATCAGAATGTTAACGAGTGAAGATTTCCCCTATTTGGAAGCGATGGATACTGGAATTGAAGATGACTATGTAATGCGAATATTTCATAGACTTACTACAGAGAATCATCGTTTATATGGTTTATTTATAGATAACGAAATGGTAAGTATGGGTGGCTATACAATTTTTGCAGGGCGTTATGCGATGTTAGGTCGTTTAAGAAGTGACCGCCGTTTTAGAGGGAACAACTTTGCAACACAATTGATTTCCTACATTATGAACGAAGCATTTCAAGTTAATGGCATTCAGTGGGTGGGGGCGAATACCCAGGAATATAACATACCGGCACGGAGAGTTGTTGAGAAACTTCAGTTAAATCCTTACGTAATGTTACATGGTGCCGTCACCAAAGATACATCAGCACTTGAAACTGGTGCGAAATCATGGAACTTTATTGATAGTATCGAACGAAAGAAGTATTGGTTAAAAGAAGTTTTTCTTAAATCATCTTCTATTTTTCCATATGAATGCTACTACTAATTCCCTGCTTCTAAAGAGTTATTTAAGGAGCAAGATATACAGCAGTGGTCCTTTTATGAAAATGAAGAAAAAACACGTGTCCTTATTACAAAGTATGATCAAAAAAAAGATCATTATTTATACGTTATTTATCCTTGGAGTGACATGATGTTACAAAAAGGTTTGTGGGAAACGATAGCTAAAGATTACCGGAAACTAAAAGAGCAAGTTGAAGGTGATACGTACATTTGGATCGATTTAACGAAAGAGGAAGTTCAAACATTACCATCGAACCATAAATTTGAACTACCTTCTCCTTGGATTTTATATGGAGTTGAAAAGGAGAATTATAACCTAAACGATGAAATAAAGTTGAGCAGTTTATTTTAATGGAAGAATTAAAGAAGGGGCTCTCCCAAAAAAAGTGTCAGACACTGTTAGGCAACAAAAATAGACGGATAATAAATTTATTCATCTATATTTAGTAAGCTTTACCTGGTGTTAGACACTTATGGGAGAGTCCTTTTTTTACTCTTTAATCATTTTGTAAAGCTGATACAAATCTTTTTTTAACAAAATTTTTGGCACAGGATAAAGTGGATTCGCTTCTTTCAAAGCACGTTCCACCATTATCGGAATATCATTCTCAACTATTCCATTAACCTTTTTAGGAATTTTCATATTTTCGTTAAGTTCTTTAATGGCTTTAATAAATTTTTTTGCCTTTTGTTCTTCAGTATCAGTGCTCTTGCTAATACCAACTAAATCGGCTAGTTCCGCTAGTGGCTTTTGTGCGGACTTCCCGTAATACTCTAATACATAAGGCAGTATAATAGCATTAGCTAAACCGTGAGGAATAGAATAAAAACCTCCAAGAGTATGTGCAATCGCATGTACATAGCCGACATAGGCACGAGTGAACGCAATACCTGCTAAATATGAGGCCTTTTGCATATTTGTACGTGCCTTTATATTTGCCCCGTTTGAATAGGCCTCATAGAGGTTTTCAAAAATTAAAGCTACGGCTTCTTTACTACATCGTTTTGTTTCCACTGTGTTACTCTTGCCGATGTATGCTTCAATTGCATGTGTTAAAGCGTCCATGCCAGTAGTTGCGGTAATATGTGGTGGAAGTTTAATTGTAAGTAGCGGATCAAGTACAGCAAAATGTGGAATGAGCACCGTGTCATTGAGGGCATACTTTTCATGCGTTTTATTGTTTGAAATAACGGCAGCAAGGGTAGTTTCGCTTCCTGTACCAGATGTTGTTGGTATTGCAAAAAAAGGAGGGATTTCTTTTCTAACCTTTAACTGTCCCTTCATCTGAGGGATGCTTTTTTCAGGTCTTGCCACACGTGCACCAACTGCTTTTGCGCAATCGATTGGAGAACCATCCCCAAAAGCAATAATCGCTTTGCATTTATTAGTTTTGTAACAAATTAGTGCGTCTTCAATATTATCAATTGTTGGATTTGGGACAGTTTTATCATAAACAACATAGTTTATTCCGATTGCTTTTAATCCTTCGAATAACTCGTTCATGAGTCCAAGTGAAGTAATCCCTTTATCTGTTACGATCAAAACACTATCTATTGCTTTGCTTTTGATGAGAGGTGGTAATTTATTTAAGCTATTTTCTCCTTCTAATAATGGGGGTTTTCGCCACGGTAAAAAATGAGCAGCTACTTTTAAAGTGAGTTGATACAACCTGCAATACAACCTGTACATATCATTACCTCTCTTTTTAATCGTTGATCCTTAAATAGTTTAAGGGTTATAGACCCCCACCTCAACGCGTAGCGTAGGTGGGAACTTTTAATCAGGTGGAGTCGAGACTCCATCTGATTTCTCGATGTTTCAGCTTGCTGAAACGAGTTCGCTTTCTAAAATTAGTTCCGTTAAAACAATTGTAATAAATATCCGCTGCGAAAAGACCAAAAGATTTGAAATGAATTAAAAAAAATTGAGGTAATACAAATTTATTTGCGATTATCGCATTATACTTGCGATCGCCCAAGTTACATTTGCGATAAATTGAATTTATTTGCACCACTACTTTTAGAGAGAGACTTACATTGAGTTAATGCGTATTTATTTGCGATTTTTGTATTTTACTTGCGATTAACCAAGTTTCATTTGCGATAAATTGAATTTATTTGCACCACTCCTTTTAGAGAGCGACTTACATTGAGTTAATGCGTATTTATTTGCGATTTTTGTATTTTACTTGCGATTAACCAAGTTACATTTGCGATAAATTGAATTTATTTGCACCACTACTTTTAAAGAGTCTCTTTTATTGAGTTAATTCGTTTTTATTTGCGATTATCGAATTTAACTTGCGATAAAGCATGTTTTACTTGCGATAAATAGAGTTTACTTGCAGCACTACTATTAGAGAGGCTCTTTAATTGAGTTAATTCAATTTTACTTGCAATTATTGAATTTAACTTGCGATAAGGCAAGTTTTACTTGCGATAAATAGACTTTACTTGCACCCCCACTTTTAGAGAGACTCTTAAAATTAAGTTAATCAATTTTTATTTGTTAAGATCAGAATGCGGCGCTTAATAAAGATAATTACTGTTTATTCCACTAACACTTAGTGTTCATAAGATGTATGAAAAAGGAAAAAAGCACGAAGGAGCTCCTTCGTGCTTTTTACAATGCGAATTAAAGTTTTTTCACTCTACCAACTCATTAACTCCCCTGAACTTTTAGGACGTCATCCTCAACATATACGCTCACACATTCCACGTTCGCTTCATCAATGATTAAATCAGTGATTTGATCTTCGATTTTTTCTTGGATGACACGACGTAATGGTCGGGCACCAAAGGCAGGACTATAACCTAGTTCAGCCAGCTTAGCTTTCGCCTCTTCGCTAACCTCCATGATAATCCCTTGCTCGCTAAGTGTGTTCATTAAATCAGAAAGCATAATGTCGACGATTTTGATCAGCTGTTCTTTTTCGAGGTGGTTAAACTCGATGATTGCATCAAATCGGTTTAAAAACTCGGGTCTAAAATAGTCAGCCAACGTTTCTAATACACTTGAATACTCTGCGTTTTCTGTTGCTCCAAAGCCTAATGAGCTCTTCTTTTTATGCTGAACTCCGGCGTTAGATGTCATAATAATGACTGTTTCTTTAAAGCTTACGACTCTCCCTTGGCTGTCGGTTAAACGCCCATCCTCCATGATCTGTAAAAACATATTCATTACATCGGGATGAGCTTTCTCGATTTCATCTAATAGGACGATTGAATATGGGTTGCGTCGAACTTTTTCCGTTAATTGTCCAGCTTCTTCGTGGCCGACATAGCCTGGAGGTGAACCAATTAATTTAGAAACCGAATGCTTTTCCATATACTCACTCATATCTAGACGAATCAGTGCTTCTTTACTGCCGAATAGCTCTTGGGCTAATGTTTTTGTCAGCTCAGTTTTACCTGTTCCTGTCGGTCCAACAAATAGAAAAGAGGCAGTTGGACGATGTTTTGACTTTAAGCCAGCGCGTCCGCGACGAACGGCTTTCGCTACTTTTTCAACGGCATTTTTTTGACCTATTACTTTTTGCGAAAGTCTTTGTTGTAAATCTTTTAATTTTGATTGTTCACTTTCGTTAAGCTTACTTACAGGAATTCCTGTTTGTTGTTCTATAATTTTTTCAATATGCTCGACAGTTACAGCCTTCGTTTCAAGAGGAGCTTCAGCTAACTTTTGTTGTAATTCGTTTTCTTCATCACGAAGCTTTGCTGCTTTTTCATACTCTTCATTTTTTGTTGCTATCTGTTTTTCCGTAGCGATTTCATCGAGACGAAGTTGAAGCTGACCTTGATCTGTATTACTTTGAGCTAAATTTAATTTTGACCCCGCTTCATCCATGAGATCAATCGCTTTATCAGGTAAGAAGCGATCTTGAATATAGCGCTGCGATAAATTTACACATGCGTTTAAAACATCATCACTATATTTTACTTCATGGTAACTTTCATAAATTGGGCGAATACCTTTTAAAATTTCATAGGCTTCATCGGTCGAAGGTTCTTTGACGATGATCGGTTGGAAACGTCGCTCAAGCGCCGGGTCTTTTTCGATTAGACGGTATTCTTTTAGCGTTGTTGCTCCAACAATTTGCAAATCACCACGAGCGAGCGCTGGTTTTAAAATATTTCCGGCATCCATAGCCCCTTCAGAAGAACTTCCGGCTCCGATGACCATATGCAGTTCATCAATAAAGAGAATGACGTTCTCACGTTGTTGTAGTTCTTCAATTAGCTGCTTCATTTTTTCTTCAAATTGACCGCGGTAGCTAGTTCCAGCAACAAGAGAGTTCATTTCTAACGTATAAACTTCTTTATTTCTTAGCTTAACGGGAACTTTCCCTTCAGTGATTTTTAGTGCAAAGCCTTCGACAATGGCTGTTTTACCAACACCTGCCTCACCAATTAACACAGGGTTATTTTTTGTACGACGATTTAATACTTCGATGAGACGTCGAACTTCTTTGTCTCGTCCAATGACGGCATCAATTCGTCCTTGTCTAGCTTCTTCAGTTAAATTGCGTCCGTGTTGATCTAAGAAGCCGCCACCGCCAGTAGTTTTCGTTTGAACTTGATTAGCAGCTTGTTGCTCACTAAAACTGTTTTGATGAAAACTAGAATTGGAATTAAACATATGTTTAAAAATATCATCAAAAGAACCAAATTGGTGATGGAGTGGCTGCTTCATTTTGCTGTAGCACTCTGGACATAGCTTCAAATGTTTTTCTTGATGATTAACGGTCATGACTAATTGAATTTTAGCTTTCGTTTGTTGACATTTTTCACACATCATAATTAAGTTCCTCCTTTGATCCTTAAATGGTTTAAGAGTTATAGACCCC
>SKSA01000110.1 GCA_007118195.1 Anaerobacillus sp.
AGAGCCGAAATAACGTTCATATTCTCACGATAAGGTATTTCAAATTCTTCTTTATATGGCGCAGAACTTGTATCCGCTTGTCGAGTGATTATAAATCGAATGGTTTTTTGGCTCATGCTTTGTCACTCACTTTCTTTTTAGTGGTGTAGTCACGTTTACGTGGTTTGATTAATGAAACATCAACATCTTCATATTCAAACTCAGGAGCAAGTTTCTCAGCGTTATACTTCGCCTTTGTTGTCTTTAACCATTCTTCATCATTACGATCTGGGAATTCTGGTTTGTAATGAGCACCACGACTTTCGTTACGATTATACGCACCTTGAGTAATTACACGTGCTAAATTGAGCATTCCTTCAAATTGACGTGTAAATGCAACACCTTGATTGCTCCATTTAGCTGTATCGATGATATTAATGTTTTTATAACGTTCCATTAATTCTACAATTTTCTCATCTGTTTTTAATAGCTTTTCATTTTCACGAACAACTGTTACGTTCGCTGTCATAATGTCACCAAGTTCTTTATGAAGCTGATACGCATTTTCTTTTCCATCCATTTTTAAAATTGAATCGAACTTTTGTTGTTCTTCTTTTAAACAGCTATCAAACACTGTAGACGAAATATCATCCGATGATTTTTCTAAGCCATTAATATATTCAACAGCTTTAGGTCCTGCTACCATGCCACCATAAATAGCCGAAAGTAGCGAGTTTGCACCTAAACGGTTAGCTCCATGCTGAGAGTAGTCAACTTCCCCTGCAGCAAATAATCCAGGAATATTTGTCATTTGATCATAATCTACCCATAATCCACCCATTGAATAGTGAACTCCAGGGAAGATTTTCATCGGTACTTTACGAGGGTCGTCACCCATGAACTTCTCGTAAATTTCCATAATTCCACCAAGTTTAATATCTAACTCTTTTGGATCTTTATGAGAAAGGTCAAGATAAACCATGTTCTCACCATTAATACCTAGATTTTGATTTACACAGACATCAAAAATTTCTCTAGTAGCAATGTCACGTGGAACTAAGTTTCCGTATGCTGGATATTTCTCTTCTAGGAAATACCAAGGTTTACCGTCCTTATACGTCCAAACACGTCCACCTTCACCACGAGCACTTTCACTCATGAGACGAAGCTTGTCATCTCCTGGAATAGCTGTTGGGTGAATTTGAATAAATTCTCCATTAGCATAATATACGCCTTGCTCATAAAGCTTTGCAGCTGCAAAACCAGTATTAATCATTGAGTTTGTAGATTTACCGAAGATAATTCCAGGCCCACCTGTAGCTACAATAACTGCATCTGCTTTAAAATGTTCTATTTGTGAAGAGCCTAAATCTTGAGCTACAATTCCACGACAAACTCCTTCATCATCGATAATTGCAGATAAAAACTCCCAACCTTCGTACTTTTTCACGAGACCTCTAGTTTCATGACGACGAACTTGCTCATCACATGCATATAAAAGTTGCTGTCCTGTAGTTGCACCAGCAAAAGCTGTACGATGGTGCTGTGTACCACCGAAGCGACGGAAATCTAGTAAGCCTTCAGGTGTCCGGTTAAACATAACTCCCATGCGATCCATTAAATGAATAATTCCTGGAGCCGCATCACACATCGCCTTAACTTGTGGTTGGTTCGCTAAAAAGTCACCACCATAAACTGAATCATCAAAATGCTCAGCTGGTGAGTCACCCTCCCCTTTTGTATTTACAGCTCCGTTAATACCACCTTGGGCACAAACAGAGTGAGATCGTTTCACAGGAACTACTGAAAATAAGTCAACTTGAACCCCTGCTTCCGCTGCTTTGATAGCGGCCATTAAACCTGCTAGGCCCCCACCAACTATTACGATTTTTCCTTTACTCATCATGACCACTCCTTAAAATTTGGCTAGATAAATGCTAAGATTGCACGAACACCAACAAACGTTAACGCAACGAAAATACCTAGCGTTACATATGTTGAAATTACTTGTGATCGAGGAGTAACAGTGATCCCCCAAGTTACGAAAAACGCCCATAGTCCGTTCGCAAAGTGGAAAGTTGCTGCAACAATACCTACAATGTAAAATGCAAGAATGAAAGGATTCGCAACAATGTTTGCCATCATGTTAAAGTCAACCGTTGCCCCTAACGCAGCAGCTACTCTTGTTTCCCAAACGTGCCATGCTAAGAAAATTACTGTAATTACACCTGTCCAACGTTGAAGTCTGAACATCCAATTTCGAAAGTATCCATATGTACTCGTGTTATGCTTCGCCTGAAAAGCAATGTAAAGTCCATAGATTGCATGGAATAATAATGGTAGGAAAATAACAAAAATTTCTAGAGCATAACGAAATGGTAAACTTTCCATAAAATGAGTTGCTGCATTATAAGCTTCTTCACCATAGACAGCATAGTAGTTAACTACAAAATGAACGATTAAGAAGATCCCTACTGGTATAACCCCTAGTAAAGAGTGCAACTTGCGATACATAAATTCTCGATTACCGGCCATACTTGTTTCCCCCTGTTTTCATAGTTTTGTAGAGGCTTTTACACCTCAGCTTTTAAAATGGGAAAGTCTGTGTTCTTATACTTCAGTTTTTACCCGCTAAAGTATAATAATTTCCTATAAAACCTTTTTGTTTACTTTTTAACATGATTATGAAATCGCATCCCCCCCTAGTTTCTAGAGTTAACACTAGGAAAATAGTTTTTTCAAGTTGTCAACAAATTAAAAAACACTATCTTTGAATATAATGTGACAATTTTATTTTACTCCCAATACACTGATAGCGTCAAGAAAACGGATACAGTTTATTTTTTATATTTTCAGACTACTGATAACGAAACATACAGTTGTTCAAGTTTTCACAACCGTCTACAAGCCTATCGCTATCACCATTTACTAGACTTTTTTACAAGCACCTCCGCCCAAATAGATTATAACTCTTATAAATATTCACAAAATTTTAATATTTTCTTCAAATTTTTTTAAAATTATAAAAGCTTTTACAACCGCATTTATTACTACTAACACAGTACTAATAAGGGCTTAAGCAGTTCTCCTGAACAGCTTAGGCCCCCTTTAACATTACTAGTATTAATAATAAATATACAAATACCTGCGAACGTTAACCAATGATGATTCTTTCTGTTGGATATTTGTAATAACTTTTTGTTTCCTTTTTTCTTACAGAGAATAGAAATGCAATTAATCCTACACGGCCAATAAACATAAGTACCATTAAAATAAATTGACTCGGTAAACTTAAGTGTGGAGTGATCCCCATCGAGAGACCGCACGTACCAAAGGCAGAACTTGCTTCAAATACAATTGCCATTAAGGAAATTTCACCACTATTTTCAAAAGCTGCTATTAAAATAATTGCAGTAAATAACATAACAATAAAAACGGATAACACGATAAAAGCTTTTTGACGATCTTCCTGATGAATTTCTCGCCCAAATACTTTAACATCACTTTTCCCCAATGCAAAGCTACGAATCGTTAAAAACATAACCGCTAAAGTCGTCGTTCGTATTCCACCACCAACACTCGAAGGACTTGCACCAATAATCATCAGTCCTGAAATGAGTAATAGGGTTGCTAGACTTAGCTCTGATACATCCATTGTAGCTAGCCCACCACTTCTTGCTGTAGCGGAGTTAAATAATGAATACCACAATTGCTGGTGCCATGCTAACCCGTCATAAAAATGACCTAATTCTAAGAGCCAAATGGATACAAAAAAAAAAATAAACACAATGAAATATGTCGCTGTTGTAATTTTCGTAAATAAACTAAATTTAAAGTTTTGGTTTTCTTTAGAAAAGTATTGCTTTAACTCCATTAGTACCGGGAAACCAATCGCTCCAGCAAAAATTAAGGTAATTGTAATAAACTGAACAAAATAATCATTCGCAAAAGGAATTAACGATTGACCCGTTACATCAAAGCCTGCATTAGTAAACGCACTTAACGAAGCAAAAGCGCCTTGATAGTATGCCTCACCAACTGTATCAAAATAATTTAGATAATATGTACCTAAAATTAAAGCACCTACGATTTCAATTGCCAGTGCTACAAATAAGATCCCCCTCATTAAATTCACAAGTCCTGAAAAATTACTTTGATTTTGGTCGACCATGATTAACATCCGCTGCGACAAAATAATTTTTCTTCCAAAAATCATCCAAACAAATGTCCCTAGTGTCATGATTCCAATACCGCCTAATTGGATCGCAATCGCTAAAAAGGCTACACCAACATAACTGTACGTCTCAGATACATTAACTACCGTTAAACCTGTCACACTAACTGCACTAACTGACGTAAACAACGCTTCAGAATACGAAACGTTTACACCAGGCAAATGTGAAATTGGTAAAAAAAGTAATAAACTAAATATGAACATAGCTATAACATAAGAGAAAATAATAATTCGAAATGGGGTCAAAAATTTCCCCTTTGATAAATTCATAAGCTTGTACCTCCGAATTGTTTCGGGCATTAGTATACCACATTATTTCAAAGATGATATAGTGAATTTCGTGGAAAAGATATATAATAATTTAGAATGAGCATTTTATAATTTACAATTGGGGGAAACCAATGATCTTTAGTAGTAAAGAAACAAATACATCAAATGAAACTGAGGAACGAAATATTCCTTTATTTGGATATGAACTTTTAAGAGAAGATATTCTACCAGAGCTTTTAGGTAAGGAACACAATACGATTTTATATTGGGCTGGAAAATCATTAGCTAGAAAGTACCCTACTAGTAGCTTCGAGGACATAATTAACTTTTTTAAAAAAGCAGGATGGGGCGAACTTTTGTTAGTGAAGGAAAAACGGTCAGAGGCTATATTTGAACTTACTTCAGATCTATTTTCCAATAAAAAAGAACTAGCAACACCTTTAGAAGCTGGCTTTTTAGCACAACAAATCGAGAACATTAAGGGCTGTATTACGGAAACAAATGAAACACCGAAAAACGGTAAAGTTAAAAAAGTTGTTTACCGTGTAAAGTGGGATTTAAACGATCATACAAATGAGGAGAAAAGCTAAATCCTAGTCTAGCTTAGCGTGAATATCACAAAATTACACCATTACTATGGATTCAGACGCTTAATATATAAAAGAGGGAAACCGCTCAGGCGATTTCCCTCTTTTTTCTGTATAAAAAATAAATTGTCGGTTCGTTTACTTAAACAAACCTTGTTATCACCAGTGATAACAGTGCCATGAAAGGAAGTCGGCCGACATTTACATACCGGATCGAGAGAAGGCACTTATTGATATTCTTTGCAATAATTTCTAAAGAAACTTCCTTACATTATATAATTAAGCGTTAATTTGAGGTATTTTTACGTTTGCTAGATCAAATGCTTCATGAAGTACTTCTACTGCTTTAACCATATCACTCTGGTCTAATACGGTAGAAACCTTAATCTCCGATGTACTTACCATTTTTATAAATATCCCATTATCTGATAAAACTTTAAACATCTGTCCAGCAACACCAGGATTAGAAATCATTCCTGAACCAACGATCGATACTTTCGCTAATCCACTTTCATAACGTACCTCTTCAAATTGAAGTTGCTTTCGATTTGCTTCTAAAACTTCTAAAGTTTCCGCTAATTTTTCAGAGTGAATTGAAAAAGAAATGTTTGTATTTTCACTTTCACTAACATTTTGAATGATGATATCAACGTTTATATTATTTGCAGCTAGCGTAGTAAATAAATTGGATAACCCTGATAAATTGTTCGGCATACTACAAACCGATATTTTGGTGACATTGCTTTCAAAAGCTAATCCTCTAACGACTAAATTTTCCTCCATTGATACTTCCTCCTCTATTATTGTCCCTTCTTCTTCTACCATACTTGAGCGAACCGATAATTTAACATGATAATTTTTGGCAAATTCTACCGCCCTCGGGTGTAAAACACCGGCTCCTAAATTTGCTAGCTCTAGCATTTCATCGTAAGAAATAGAACTTAACTTTCTTGCTCCTTTTACTACCCGCGGGTCCGTCGTAAATACTCCTGTAACATCTGTAAAAATGTCACAACGGTCTGCTTTAAGGCCTGCTGCCAAGGCAACCGCAGTAGTATCTGAGCCACCTCTTCCTAACGTCGTGATTTCTCCATCATCTGTAACACCTTGAAACCCTGCGACAATGACAATTTTCCCGGCAGCTAAATGGCTTGAAATTCTTGTCTCATTAAAATTATTAATACGAGCATCGCTATGGCACGGTTCAGTAATAATACCCGCCTGCCAACCTGTTAAAGACACGGCATCATAACCTTTTTCTTGAAGAGCCATCACCAAAAGTGAGATCGTCACTTGCTCGCCCGTCGTTAGCAACATGTCCATCTCTCTCTTACTTGGCTTTTGAGAAATCCCTTTCGCCAACGATACTAATTCATCTGTGGATTTCCCCATTGCCGACACAACGACAACTACTTTGTCACCATTGTTAACTGTGTTAATCACTCTATTAGCAACATTTTTTATTCTTTCAATACTACCTACCGATGTCCCACCGAACTTCTGAACAACTATCCCCATCTTTTCCCATCCTTTCATTTTTTCATCCCCAAAAACCCTATCTCAGACGCAAAAAAGCATCAGTAAGGAAAACTCCTCACTGATGCTTTAACTTATATTTGTTAAAACAATATAGAAACTATTAAAAGGTTGTTCGAGATAATCGAACATCGCTTTATGTTCCCGCTATTGTGAGATAGTTCTCCACACAACCTTTGGGCTAGTTGTGTGACAGCCCTACACTTATTCAATGTAGGTCCAGCATAATTAATAGTGAGTTACTAATTATACTTCGGCAAATTCCCCTTTCTGTGATCTTCACTGGACCTCATCGCCCTCCGAAAACATACTTATGGTTTTTGCACCTCTACCACCACTTCTACTGAAGTATTGGATATTTAATTATTAAAGAGTTTAACAGAAACTCATTTTAATTTCAATGGTGAATTTTGAATATTGGGTTAAATTTGTTTCACTAAAATCTTCGAAGCATTACAACCATTAACTCATGACTCAACACTCAGAACTCCTAACTACTCCCTCAATTTTTCGACTAAAGCTTTGGCGGCTTTTTCTGGGATTCCGATATTGCGAAATTCGTCGAAACTTGCTTCTTTCATTTTTTTCACCGAACCGAAATGTTTTAATAGTGTTCGTTTTCGTTTTTCTCCAATACCTTCAATATCGTCTAACACCGACGTAAAAAGGCTTTTACTTCGGATTTGGCGATGGAATGTTATCGCAAAGCGGTGAACTTCATCCTGAATTCTTTGTAATAAATAAAACTCTTGACTGTCTCGCTTTAAAGGGACAACCTCTGGTGGATCTCCAATTAATAATTGGGATGTTCGGTGTTTTTCATCTTTCGCTAAACCACAAACAGGTATTGATAGTCCTAGTTCATCTTCTATAACGCTTTGAGCAGCTGAAATTTGCCCTTTACCACCGTCAATGACGATTAAGTCAGGCATAGGTAGTTTCTCTTTTAGCTGTCTTAAATAACGCCTTCTAATCACTTCTCGCATCGACTCATAATCATCTGGGCCTTGAACGGTACGGACTTTATATTTCCGATAACCTTTTCGATTCGGTTTTCCGTCAACGAATGAAACCATGGCTGATACCGGATCGACGCCCTGAATATTTGAATTATCGAAGGCTTCAATGACATGAGGAGTAGAGATATTTAGTGCGTTGCCTAAATTTTCAACCGCTTTTATCGTTTTGGCTTCATCACGTTCAATAAGCGCAAATTTTTCATTAAGAGCTGCTTCTGCATTTTTACTGGCTAACTCTACTAATTCTTTTTTCTGACCTTTTTTTGGGTGAACTGTTTTAACTTGAATGAACTCACTTGCCAAATCTTTATCTACTGAGTTCGGCAAAAAAATTTCTTTCGGTTTGATATGTTCTTTATGACTATAAAACTGTCCTAAAAACGTCAGAAACTCCTCGTCAGCCTCTTGATAAACCGGGAATATCGAAACATCCCGTTCAATGAGTTTTCCTTGCCTAATAAAAAACACTTGAACGCACATCCAACCTTTATCATATGCAAAACCAAATACGTCTCGATCAACCTCGTCAGCAATGGTGATTTTTTGTTTTTCCATCACTGCTTCAATGTGTTGAATTTGATCACGGTATTCTTTAGCTCGTTCAAATTCGAG
>SKSA01000248.1 GCA_007118195.1 Anaerobacillus sp.
ACCGCATGATCGCCAATACGTTCTAAGTTACTAACGATATCTACAAAAACGATCCCAGCTGAACCTGTACAGTTTCCTTCGTTAATACGCAAAATGTGATTTTTACGTAGTTTGCGTTCCATTTTATCAATTTTTTCTTCTTTTAATACAACGGATCGCGCTTCAATGATATCACCGTTTTCTAAAGCCTTTATGGCTTGTTTTAAAGTAGAAATTGTTAAATCAAACATTTCATCTAAGTCCTGTATTGCTTTATCAGACATCGTTACTTTATTCGTAATTTTATAATCAATTAACTCTACAATATTTTCCATATGATCACCAACGCGCTCAATATCTCTAATTGTATCCATTAACATAGAATGTAACTCTGAATCTTTTGCTGATAGAGATTTGGCAGATACTAAAACAAGGTAATCGGTAATTTTTCTATCTAGGTTATTGATAGCATCTTCAAATTGTACCGTTAGTTCGGCGTGTTTCTTTTGATTCGTTTTTAAATATTGACTAGTCTCTATTAGTCCTTGCTCTGCAAATTCACTCATTCTTAATACCTCTTTCTTTGCTTGTCCTAAAGCAATAACCGGAGATTGTTGAATGAATAATGGGTCTAAATGTTGTGCTTTATATTCAATGGCCGAATCTTTACCTGGAATTAGTTTTATTACAATAGTTGCTAATAGAGCAACAAACGGTAATTGTATTAAAACATTCGCTGTATTAAAAATACCGTGAGCAAATGCAATTTGCATCGCCGGGTTTAAATTAAATGCTTCACCAATATAGGCAATAAACCTCGTATAAGGCACAATAAGTAACAAAATAATAGTGGTACCAATCAAGTTAAATATTACATGTGTTAGCGCGGCTCGTCTTGCTGCAATGGACGCGCCGATCGAGGCTATGATAGCCGTAATCGTCGTACCAATATTATCACCAAATAACACTGGCAGAGCTGCCTGTAAATTCATTGCCCCTTGGTCATATAATGTTTGAAGTAAACCTATGGACGCTGAAGAACTTTGAACTGCAACAGTGAAAGCTGTCCCAATTACTACTCCTAGAATTGGATTGTCACTCATACTAATAGTTAAATCTGTGAAAGCTTGAAGATCTCTTAATGGTTTCATTGCTTCACCCATTAAACTTAAGCCATAAAATAGAGCACCAAATCCAAAAATAACTTGTCCGTAATTATGGGCTTTTTTATTTTTAATAAAGAAGATAAAAAAAGTGCCTATAAATATAATCGGAAGTGCGTAAGCTTGGATCTTAAAACCGATAATAAATGCAGTAACCGTTGTTCCAATATTTGCCCCCATAATAACTCCAATAGCTTGGTGCAACGTCATAAAACCGGCATTTACAAGGCCAATCGTTAATACGGTTGTCCCAGTACTCGTTTGTAAGGCTACTGTTACGACAAGCCCTGCAATTACTCCCATAATCGGGTTAGAGGTAAACTTATCTAAAATATCTCTTAGTCGATCTCCAGCTACTTTTTGTAGGCCGTCCCCCATGAACTTAATACCAAACAAAAATATTCCAAGTCCACCTAAAAACATAAAAACGATCGATTGTACGTCCAAAATTCTCGCCCCTTCAAAAAAATATGTTTTTCTCTCTTTCGACAATCCTCTACAATCGTACTGTTAAAATGTTGATTAATTATTAACCTTTTGTAAAGATTTTGTAAAGATTTTAATAAACAGTTACAAAACCAACATCTCGTCCTTGTAGCACCACCAACTCTTATGTAAAATTGACACAGTCGATTTTTTCTCACTGTAAACTTGTTCATTAGATCATAATTCGATAAAATATACACTGTAATAAATTTCATCCTACCTTTTAGCGCCGTTAAGATACCACATCTAGTTAAACTAGTCTTAAATAGATGTAGCTTGATTTCGCTAATTTATTGCCCTGATGAAATTTACCCATTAGTCAAATAATATTTAAGAATTTTTTTAAAAGGAGAAAAGAATGAATATATTTCAGCAATTTATTAAAAGCCTATATTCACCCGAAACGATCGCTAAGTTTCGCTTCCAAGGGATTGGAAAAACTATTTTATATGTATTCCTTTTAATGTTGATCACATTTTCAGTGCCAGCCTTTCAACTTGGGTCCACCATTTCGAATACTATTAACCAATTTCAAGAGGTTCTTGAAAATGAACTACCTTATTTTGAATTAAAAAACAGTATTTTAACGTCTGAACTAGAAGAGCCGATGCATATTACCATAGATGGTGATAATTTTATTTTTGATACAACAGGGGCTTTAACAGCGAGTGATGTAGCACAACAGTATAGTCAAGCCCTAGCCTTATTAGAAAACGAGGCAATTTTAATTACTGATGGAGTAGCGGAATCCATCCGATATCGCGAATTAGGAAACATTAACTTAACCAAAGGGCAACTAGAAGATCTAACAGAGACAATTATAAGCTTATTACCACTTATCATTACTATTTTTGTTCTCATTATGTATGTTGTATTAACAGCTTTAAAATACATCGGAATTTTTGTACTTTCTTTATTAGGTTTAATTATTAAGAGAAATGTCGGAATCACATTACCGTATAAGCAAATATGGATCTTATCTGCATATGCAGTTACGTTACCTACTGTATTTTTTGCTATTACCGATTCCCTATACATTTACATTCCATTCTCTTTTACATTGTATTGGGTAGTAGCGATTATAATGCTATTTTTAACCTTTAGAGAGATACCGAAGCCTAAAGATGAAGATATAATAGACTAACCTAAATTATAGATAGGCTTTTTATGTAAATGTCGGCCGATTTCTATCACTGCACTGTTTTCTATCGATATATTGTGCAAGAGGACCCGACAATTTCTTTTATAAAAAAAAGCTGTCCAAAACAAAGTGTCTGACACTCTGTTTTGGACAGCTTCATTTAATTTCTAGACCCATCTAACTAAAACATTTTTATTCTTCTTCATCTTTTTTTACAACAATTCGTGTACCATCAACAGCAACAACCTTCACCTTTGTTCCAGCATCTAACCATTGACTATCACTCGTAGCAGAATAATATTTCCCTTCATATTTGATTGTTCCAATTGGTCGAAATGGTGTAGTTGTTACAACCTCTTTTCCCACTAGATCTTTATATGATTCATTTAAAGAATTATAACCTAATTCTCCGGTTAATCGGTCCTTCAATGTCATCTTACTCCATAAATTTCTAGGAGGAAATACTTTAATGAAAAGTGTAGAAGCTCCGGCACCAAGTAGTAAAGCCATAGAAACTAAAAAACCGTAAATTAAACTTGGCGAAGGAATGGCAATTCCTAAAATCATCATAAAAATACCAAGTAACGCCAATGTTCCATCAGACACAAACTTGCCATCGATGACTAATAACGATATTCCAATGATGTAAAGTAGCGCAACCCAAACCCCCATACCAGAACCTGGTGTAATATGAAAAGAAAAATAAGTAGCCATTATTCCAATACCAACGATGGCAAATAGCCCTTTCACCTTTACTAATAGTTCTCCAAATAAAAATAAACTACCTAAAAAAACAACAAAAAATCCGACACTTGCTATATTTAATACTTCCATCTCATCACTCCTCTACACAACTCAAACTTATTACTTAATTTACGATTAAATGCGAATAATGTTTCAAAAAATTTTTTAAAAGTAATTTGGGAATAGTAAGCATGAGGTGATCAACATGAAAAAAAATAAAAAGAAATCAAATAACACTAATAAAGATAATAAAACGACTTTTTCATTTAAACAGTTAGAAACGAAAAAAATGTCTGTTTAAAACTACTCTCTATACATACGTTTATACAAGAAAAGCGCCTTTAGCCATGCATCAAATGGTTAGGCGCTTACTTCTTTAGTTTTTCTTGTATTACAGTAATCATCCTACAACACCAGTTTACCGAGGTTAGAACTTGTTTTAACCTTTAGTAAACCATCCTTTAATTACATTGATGAACTCATTAATGACATCTAGTAAATTGGTTAGAAATGATTGAGTTTCTTCCCTACTTAAAATTTCTCCTAAATTATCACGAATTTTATTTATTTGGTTTTGCACCTGGTTCCAATCAATATTTAAATCTTTCATACGGTTAAAAAGTGAAAATAAACCAGCGAGTTCCTCATCAGTCAAAGTAATCCCTAACTCACGTGCGACTCTTTGAATAAGATCACGAAGCTCTTCATCTGTAGTCACTGGGTTTTTCGCTAACTCCTCTTTAATTCTAGCCATTAACTCCGTAGCTTTTTCGAAACCAACGCGATCACCAAGTTCAGCTGTTCGAACCATTTCTTCATTTGCTACTTGCTTTTGTTCTTCTGGAATTTCAATCTCAGTTGTAATTTCATACGCTTTTATGATCCCAGTTAAAGCACCTGTTCCTGATACGGTAAAAGGCGCCGTCACATAAATTTCAGCATCTGTAACCCCTGCCGTCACTAATGCATTGGCATACATCCCTTCAGCAACCCAATTAATATTGTTTGTTGTTACATTTATTCCTGAACCACTTTCTAATAATGTAATTTTTGCTGATGATATAGCTCGAGTACCAATTTGTTGTTTACTTATATATTGACCTAAATATTGATGCTCCTCTTCATTAGAAACATAAATAACTTCAACATTTTCTGGTACATCCATTTCTAGTAAAATTTGCATTTTTTGCTCTTCTGTTAAATCTTCACCTAAAGTAACGATCACATCTCCTACAACAGCATCTCCTAATACGGAATTAGGGGCCAAAAATGTAAACATAGCTACTAAAAGAAACAACAATACTTTTTTCATTTGAATAACTCCTTTTGTTAAAAAAGTATAATACAAGTTAATAGAACACTTTTTCTTTTAAAAAAAACAGTGTCCTTTGGCCTATTTTAATATGAGCACAATATTCACTTACCTAATTTAAGCGACTAGTCAATGTTTTTAATAACGGCTTAAGCTTTAGTGCTGCAATCATCCATAAGCTACTAAGTATAATTAAAAGCGCAGCTTTCACGAACATATCTACCACTTCTTCCATCCATAAAGAGAAAAATATAGGACCAAATGCAACTCCTAAAAAGCGGATCATTGCATATAGTGAGACAATGAGTCCTCTCTCTTTCCCACTGACAGAAGAAGTAATTAACGTGTTAACACAAGGTAAAACAAAACCTAAACCAGCTGATGCCAAGGTTAAACCAAATATTAACGCTTGAAGGTTGTGAAAGAATATTAAAAAAACAAGAGCACCGCTGAGTAACATTGATCCGAGTAATAATAACTGCTTCATATAAATATGATCACTACCTATATTTTTCCCTGTCCAATAGGAAACGAAAGTTAATGCTCCTAACGGTATCGTAAAAACGATCCCTTTAAAAATACCGTTAATTTGATAGATCCTTTCAATTTCAAATGACAAAAAAACAAGTAAGCCAAACAATAAAAACAGTCCTATTGCTCCTAAAAATGCAAGTGGAAAAAGCCACTTTGCTTGTTTTTTTATCACTACCACTAACATTTTTCGATATTTCGTTAGCGATTCATTATTTTTTTCTTGATCAACCGTGCTTATTGAATAATAAATGCCTAAAAATGCGGCAAGTGAAATAATAAAATAAATATAAAAAGCCGAATACCAAAAAAACAATGCTGCAATTGCTCCTATAAAAGGACTAACCACTTTACCAATTCCATTAAAGACTTCTAGTGCCCCTAAGCTTTTACTTCGCTCACTTCCTTCAAAAAGATCACCCACTAAAGCCATTGCTAACGGGGCAGTTCCTCCCGCACCAATACCTTGTAAGACCCTTCCTAACAAAACCCACTCGAACGGATGAGCTACACCTTGTCCTGCAACTATTGTAACAATGCTTCCTATCATCACAAAGCCTAATGAAATTAATACAAGTTTTTTTCTACCGAAACGATCTGATAAAAATCCAACAATCGGAATAACAACAGCTGCTAATATGGAAAAAACGGATAAGAGAAACCCTACCTGTAACGGGGAAATATTAAGTTCTTCTTCCATTAATGGAAGAATTGGAATGAGCATCGAATTACCTAAAACCATTACAAGTGGTAATAAACCAATTATTACGATTAAAATAGATGTTTTAAACTTCATGAAATAACCCTCATTTTTTAGTTCTTTTCAAATGTGGACAAGCATACGATTAAATACAAGCCAGAAATTATTCTTGTTACATATAAAACTTCATGACGATACAATGCTACCTTTTTAACATGTAGAATCTTGGGCTGTAGCCTATCCAACAAACCAACAAACAACTAACCAACTTACAAAAGGAGGTAATTTTATGAAAAAGATTTTTATTACTGTACTTGCGATTATCACAATATATAGCATTTATTATGACCTTAATATGGGTACATTACCCCAAATGACTGAAGCTGCAAACCATCTAACAGATGCAAATGAAATTCAGGCTAAAAGCGAATCAATTGTTGTTCAACCTGGCTATACGGTTTTAACAATCGTTGAAGAACTTCATGTAGGTCCAATCAATGCATCCATTCAACAAATTATCGCTGATTTTGAACAGCTAAACCCTGGAGCTAATGCTAGCAATATTCAAGTCGGTAAAAGTTATTTATTTCCTCTATATCATTAATTATCTAGACTATATATATAAATTCGCTTCCTGCTTGCCAAAAGACGTCTCTCATTGATAAAATAAGAGTAATTTTGAATTATTGATGACACTTTCAAGAAAGTCTCATTAAAATTATTCTTGATGTATTCTCAATGACTATAAAAGGGGCGAATTTATAAAATGACCCAGATTGTCCATAGAACTGAAACTAGACCTGTGAAAGTTGGTAATAATCTTACCATTGGTGGTAATAATGAGGTCGTCATCCAAAGTATGACAACAACGAAAACACATGATATTGAAGCTACTGTTGCTGAAATTTTACGCTTAGAGGAAGCCGGCTGCCAAGTCGTTCGTGTAGCTTGTCCTGACATGAGAGCCGCTGAAGCGATTAGTGAAATCAAAAAGAGAATTAGCATTCCACTTGTCGTCGATATTCATTTTGATTACAAGCTTGCTTTAAAGGCAATTGAAGGCGGAGCAGATAAAATTAGAATAAACCCTGGTAATATTGGTAAAAAAGAAAAGGTTGAAGCTGTCGTCAATGCTGCAAAAGAAAAAGGAATTCCTATAAGAATCGGTGTAAATGCCGGCTCATTAGAAAAGCGGATTTTAGATAAATACGGTTACCCTACGGCTGATGGTATGGTAGAAAGTGCACTACATCATATAAAAATCCTTGAAGATTTAGATTTTTATGATATTATCGTTTCAATGAAAGCATCTGACGTTAATTTAGCGATTGAAGCTTATGAAAAAGCTGCTCAAGCTTTTGATTATCCTCTTCATTTAGGAATTACAGAATCAGGAACGTTATTTGCTGGTACAATTAAAAGTGCCGCCGGTCTCGGCGTATTATTGCATAAAGGAATTGGTAATACGGTTCGTATTTCTTTAAGTGCTGACCCTGTCGAGGAAATTAAAGTCGCTAGAGAGCTACTAAAATCGTTTGGCTTGGCAGCAAATGCCGCTACCCTAATTTCCTGTCCAACATGTGGTCGTATTGAAATCGATTTAATAAGTATTGCAAATGAGATTGAGGACTATATTTCAACCATTAAAGCACCAATAAAAGTTGCCGTATTGGGTTGTGCTGTCAATGGACCTGGTGAAGCAAAAGAAGCGGATATTGGAATAGCTGGTGCTAGAGGTGAAGGGTTATTATTCAGACACGGAGAAGTTGTTCGTAAAGTTCCAGAGGATATCATGGTTGAAGAACTAAAAAAAGAAATCGATAAAATTGCTTTGGAGAAAATGCAGAAAAATTAAAGACAAATTATTCAGTAAAAAAAGAGACTGAAATAAGCTTAGCCCCCTTGCCAAACAAGGAATAGCCTAGTTTAATCAGCCTCTTTTTTTCGTAATTATTTTCTAGGACTACCTAGAAAAATGGTGAGAAAAACAACGTTAAGATGATTGAAACTGCACCAATACCAATTGCCCAGTTTCCAAGTCCAGTTGCCCCATTTCGACGAGCAATAAAGCCAACAATTATACCTGCTGCTCCTAAAATCACAGGTAAAAAGAACAATGAAATGATCGAGAGGACGATGGCAAATGCTCCTACCCCTCTACCTTCAGCTG
>SKSA01000351.1 GCA_007118195.1 Anaerobacillus sp.
AACGATATCAAAAATATGTTAGCAAACCTGCAAAAAGAGATGCCCATTACACAATCATTAGAAGTTCATCAACAATTTCTAGAAAATATCGGCGCTGTTGAAGTAGCTCCTTTTAAACTTGGAATTCGAGTAGAAGAGAAAAATTCAACCGACAATTGGCTAATAACTTTATTTATTCAAGACCGAAAAGATCCCACGCTAATGATTGATGTCAGTGACCTTACGATCGGAAAACACCCTTGGCGTGAAAACCCTATCACATTTTTTAATGAAGCTTTAAGAAAAGGGAAAAATCATATTCATGAGTTTGAAAATTTTTCATTAACCTCTCCTTACTTCGAAGCTTCCATTGATGATGTTTATAAGTTTTTAACAGAAAATGAAGACGCTTTTAAACAATTAGGGATAAAGATTCTCGTTCCAAGCTGGTGGCATAAAAAAGAAAATAATTTTTCTGTTACATTAAAGCAAAAAGAGACGATAGAAACTAGCGGTCCAGCTGAACCTTTATTAAATTGGCAATCCATTGCTGACTTTAATTATTCGATTTCAATTGGAGGAATCACAGTTTCTGAAAAAGAGTTTCACGAACTCGTAAATCATAAACGACCGGTTGTAAAGTTAAGGGGAAAATGGGTGTATTGGGATGTTTCTACGGCAGAAAAAATCCAATCAAAATTAAGACAATATAAAGAAAAACAGAAACTAACCTATATGGAGGCATATCAACTTCAGGCCCATGAAGAGAAGGAAAAAAATATCCGTTGGGAGACTCAATGGAACGATAAAATCAATGATTTATTAAATGAGTTGTCGATTCACTCTTGGGAAAAAAGAACCGTACCGAATACATTAAATGGAACGTTACGATCCTATCAACATGATGGATATGCATGGCTATTCAATATGCGAAAAGTTGGATTTGGAGCATGCCTAGCAGATGATATGGGGTTAGGAAAGACGATCCAAACGATCACCTATTTACTTGCAGTAAAAGAAGCAAAAAAGCAAAATCCAGGTGAGCCATTCCTGCTCATTTGCCCGACTTCGTTAATCGGAAATTGGGAGCATGAGATTAATTTATTTGCCCCTTCGTTAAACGTATATATACATCACGGACAAAACCGTTCTGCCAGAGAACAGCTTGAAGCTTCTTTACACGAAATTGATATAGTGATTACTTCCTATTCACTATCAGTTCGAGATGAAGCGATATGGACGTCTCGTACATGGGAAGCACTTATTTTAGATGAAGCTCAGCATGTTAAAAATATTGAAACCAAACAAAGAAGAAGTATTAAACAAATAAAGGCTGTTCATCGTATTGCCTTAACAGGGACTCCAATTGAAAATCGGTTAAAAGAGTTATGGTCGATCATCGATTTATTAAATGATCATTTCCTTGGTTCATATCAGCAATTCTCAAAGAGATATATTAAAGAAATTGAAGGATCCGAACAAAATAAAGAAAAGCTTCACGAACTGAAAACGCTCATTTCACCTTTTTTATTAAGAAGAACAAAACAAGATAAACAGATCCACTTACAGCTTCCTAGCAAAAATGAAATCATTCATCGCGTAGGTTTAACCGTTGAGCAAGCGAGTTTGTATCAAGCTGTCATTAATGATCTATTTGATAGAATTGATACTATTTCTGAAATGGAACGAAGAGCGCTCATTTTAAGCAGCTTAACGAAGCTAAAACAAATATGTAACCACCCCGTTCACTATTTGAAAAATGGGGACGATCTTGAAAATCGATCAGAAAAATGGGAAAAACTGATGCTATTAGCTGAAACCATCGAATCAAATCAAGAAAAAGCACTTATTTTCAGCCAATATAAAGAAATGGGAACGATCATTCAAAAAGGTCTAGAAAAGCGATTTAATACTGAAATACCTTTTCTACATGGGAGTCTAGACAGACAAAAGCGGGAGACACTTATTGCGAAATTTACAAACGAGTCTGTGCCGTTTTTTATACTTTCTTTAAAAGCTGGCGGGGTTGGACTTAATTTAACAGCAGCAACACACGTCATTCATTATGACCGCTGGTGGAACCCTGCGGTTGAAAATCAAGCTACTGACCGTGCATACCGGATCGGACAAACAGAAGATGTTACTGTGCATAAGCTCTTAACAAAAGGAACACTGGAAGAAAAAATCCATTTAATGTTGGAGAAAAAACAAGCACTGTCCGACCAATTACTAAATACAAATGAAAATAAACTATCAGAACTTTCAACAGATGAGCTAGAACAATTTTTAAAACTACGTGTTTCAAGTTTATCTTAAGTAAGAGGTGACATGTACGATGGACAAGGAACAATTGCCTGATGTTTTCAATGATTTTTGGAAGATGAAAAAGAAACTCCCTCCTACTGAGGCTTCACCAATACATCAAGAAAACCTCAGTAAAGAATGGAACGAGTTTTTACTAGCCGTGAAAAGGAGAGTCGAAAAGGACCTACAAAAAAATGACACTTAAACTCTCTCAAGCGTGACAGCCGACAAAAAATTGTTGTCATACAAAACCGTCATGAAGAAGTACGTCACCATCTATTATGAAAAAAGGTGGACCTATGTTTGCGGTTTATGTTGCATACAGCGCAAATTTAGGTCCACCACTCATTATACAACTACCTTTTTTTCTATCGTAAACTGTTTCTTGTCAACACTTTCACCATTCAAGGCCATAATTTGTAGTTGTGCTGTAACAAAGTACTTTCCCGGTTCTACTCGTTTTCCGTTTACTTTCATATCCCATACATCCGTCCATGTTATCGTTTCTCGTGGCTTGATTTCTTTAGTGACAATCGCCAAAGTGAATACTTTCCCTTCGCTATATTGATAAACAATATTCCCCTTCTGATCACGAACAATGATCTCAAATTGCTGCCCTGAAGGAAATTGTAATTGAACCGTTTCTCCTGATTCATTCGTTAATAAAATTTCAAATTTCATGTTCGGCCACTCCCCCATTACTAAGTAGTAATTCTAATCCTTTTTTATCACAACCTATTATAATCATTAGTACGATAAGACGTACTATATGCTTAAACACTGTGATTTTTTAGATATTATACTACTGTAAGGCAGGATTCACCCTAAAATTTTCTATCATTGAACTTAATTTTTATGCTTCCAGAAAACACCCTCACCAATTTTAAATTCTACATTTTAAATTCTAAATTAATGAATTATAATTTAGAATTAATCCTCTTTCCTAAACATCCCGTAAATCCCCGCGGTCTCAACAATATTCGTAAAGGCTTTATCATCTACATTTGCAATAATGTGCTGCAAATTATAAAGTTCATACCGAGTAATAACGATCATAAGCATTTCTTTATCTTCTTTTGAATAGCCACCTTTCGCCGTAATTCGAGTAATCCCTCTGGTCAGCTTTTCATGAATTGCAACTTGGAGATCATCCGCTTTGTTTGTAACGATCATTGCAGTAAGCTTCACATGACGAGTATGTATAGAATCGATAATTCTAGAACTTACGTATAACGTTACAAGTGTATAAAGTGCTTTTTCCCAATCAAATAAAAAACCTGCAGTTATTACAATTAAGCCATTAATAATAAAGAAATAACTTCCTAATGGTCGATCACTGTATCTAGCTAAAATAAGCGCGATAATATCAACCCCGGCGGTTGAAGCACCATATTTCAAAATCACTCCTGCGCCAATACCGATAATAACACCACCAAAAACAGAGTTTAATAAAATGTCCTCAGATATAGAAACAACCGGTAGTATTTCAAGAAATACAGTTGATATCGCAACACTTATAAAACTGTAAACAGTAAATCGTTTCCCGATTTTTAACCACCCTATAATTGCTACTGGAACATTTAAAACAAATAGATAAATACCTGTAGAAATTGGTGTAATCGCCGCCAAAATTTGTGCAAACCCCGTAAAACCACTAGCAAAAACGTTCGCTGGTATGAGAAAGAAATTTAATGCAACAGCTATTAAGATTGATCCAATAGTATAAATCGATAACTTTTTAAAAGTTGCCATGACTTTTCCTCCTTCCATCCTTTTGTTACTATTCCCCAAATCGAACGGTACGAACATCTCCGTTTAATCTTAAAATGAAATTTAAATACTGCATCATTTCAGCTTACATAGAAGTATCTGTTTCGGAAATAATATCGTTAGAACGTATTGAAAGGAGTTTTTATCATGCCACACACAAAAGACGACGATAAAAAGAAGCAAGATAACAATGCAAAGCGCCACATGAAGAATGTATTAAGAGAGAAAAATGCAGAAGAACGCGGAGAAAGACAGTTTTCTAAAAAATCCGATCATCTATAATACGTTGAAAAATTATTAGTGTGTAATAGTAAAGGGGCTGTCCCATATGTGTCAGACACTTATGGGACAGCCCCTTCCTTTTATTTAGACATCATTATCACCGAATTTTTCATTCACCATTCGATTTAAAATATGGTTAATACCGATCGTCTTCTCAACTTCGAGAACAAAAGCAATACCTTTTCCAGGTTGATTTAACCCCGCCTCTTCATCAATCTTTTTTAATACTTGCGCTGTCTTCTCGCGGTCAATTAACGTCAATACGATATCTTTTTCCGGTTCAATAGGAATGTTAAATAGTTTGGCTTGCTCATGAATTCCTGTTCCACGTCCTGGAATAATCGTTCCACCTTCTGCACCCGCCTTTTTTGAAGCTTCAACGACTTCATCAGAATCCCCTTTATTGACAATAGAAACAATGAGATCATAAAGAACTACTTGATTTTCCATACAAGATTTTACCTCCGTCCGTTCATTTAAATGAGTATTTATCCCGAGTAAGTGAGCAATCCCTGTGATTGTCTTCGTATTAATGACCATCGCTAACCCTGTTCCTGGGCAACATAAGTTTGCTTCTTCTTCTATGGCTGACAAAACTCTGTTACTAATTTCAGTAGCAACAAGGGTTAAGATAATTTCTTTTTCGGGTACAATCGGAATGCCTAAAAACGATTTATTCTCATGGACACCTGTTCCACGTCCTAGAATAACAGTTCCACCTTCTGCACCAGCTCGTTTCGAAACTTTTACAACTTTTTTTGCTTGTCCTTTTTTAACAATAGTAACAATAAGCTTATGCGCCTTGTTTACGGTGTTCATTATTTTGTTCTCGCCCCTTTCCTTCAAATAAAAGACCTAATGTGAGGACAGAAATAATTGGCGATAATGCAACTAATGCGATCATACCAAATCCATCTATAAGTGGGTCACGCCCTTCCATTACCGAAGCAACTCCAACAGCAATCGCTAAAATAAAGGTAACTGTCATCGGTCCAGTTGCGACTCCACCTGAGTCAAATGCTATTGCTGTAAACCTTTTGGAAGAAAAAAACATTAACACTAATGCGATCAAATAGCCTGGGATAACAAAATACCATAATGGGATCCCTAGTAAAATTCGGAGCATTGAAACTGCAATCGAAACAGCTACACCTATTGATAGTGTGTATAGCATCATTTTTTGCGATATCGATCCACCCGAAACTTTTTCAACTTCGTGATTTAATATTCTAACGGCTGGTTCTGCAAATGTTGCTACAAAACCAAATATAAACCCAATCGGGATTAAAATCCACCGGTAAGATAAACTTCCTAATTTTTCTCCGATCGCTTCACCTACTGGAAAGAATCCAACATGAACTCCTTGTAAGAAAAAAGCTAAGCCAAAAAATGATAAGACAAGCCCTTTACCGATATTTATCAACCTTTTCTTATCTAATTTTAAGAAGAAAAATTGAAAAACTAAGAAAAAGATGATTAACGGAATTAAAGCAAATGTCACTTCGAGTAATACATGACTAAATCCTTTGAAGACATGAATGCTCATCCGTAAATCACCCCCAAAATTAATACTGCTAATATCGGACCAATCGAAGCTAACGCCACAAGTCCGAAACTATCACTTGAAGTTGCTTTTCCTTTTAATACAGAGGCTACACCTACGCCTAAGGCTAAAATAAATGGAACGGTCATTGGTCCCGTGGTTACCCCTCCAGCATCAAAAGATATAGGAATGAAATTCGCAGGGGTAAAAGATGCCAATAGAAAAACTAACCCATATCCAACCATTAATAGGTGCGTAATTTTAATATTAAATATAATCCGTAGCATTGCAAGGGCTACAAAAATCCCAACCCCTAAAGCAACTGAATAAATAAGAATGTTACTTGAAATTTCTCCATTTGATACAAGATCTATTTGTGTTGCTAGTACTCGTACATCTGGCTCAGCAACGGTTACGACAAAACCTAACAAAAATCCGAAAAACAAAATCATCCATAACTTATTCGTTTTCGGTAATGCAGAACCAATCATTTCACCAACAGGGAGAAGACCGATATGCACCCCTAAAAGAAAGAGCATTAGACCAATAGTCACGAAAGCGACACCTACTAAAAATTGTAAAAACATTTCTAGCGGTAACCATATAATTGTAAACTGTAGAATGATAACGACTAATGTAATAGGAATGACTGCATAGATGACTTCTTTAATTGTATCCTTGAAATCTTGCATAACTATCTCCTCTCGTTATTTTAATATATTTAATCGATATTAACTATGGTGAGTATTCTTTAGATTTGAAATATCTCTTTTTCCTTTACCATGACAAATCGGACATTTTGCTTCTAACTTTAAAAGTTTTAAAAAAGCTTTTTCTACCTTTCCTGTACCTTTGCACTTTTTACAAATCACAATAATTGCCATGCACTCACCTCTTTTAGTTGGTAATTTCCATAAATATCAAATCATAAACACTTTTGAATTTTAAATTAATTATAATTATTATAACATATATTCAAAGAACACGTTACTTATAACTATGATATAATATTATTATGTAACATACAGTTTGGTGGTGATGTATATATGGAGTTCGTTGAAGCAATTAAAGACCGTCAAAAAATTAAAGACATCAAAGAAATCTTATATAACCGTTCTAAAAGAGATTATCTTTTATTCACATTAGGTATTAATACAGGTTTAAAAATCACTGAAATTTTAAATATTAAAAAAGGACAAATCATTGAACGTGAATATAAGGTCAAAGAATTTCTTTCCATTGAAAATAATGAAGAAACAAAAATTTACTTAAATGAACAAGTGAAATTAGCTGTCGTTGATTATATTGCTACAGTTCCTTTACTGTCTTCTAATGATTACTTATTTAGATCGAAAAAGGGAGAATTACCGATTACGAGGCAACAAGCATACAGAATCATTAATTCAGTAGCTAGAGAAGTAGGAATTGAATCAAAAATCGGTACACACACGTTACGAAAAACATTTGGCTATCATGCGTATTGTAGTGGAGTAGCTATTTCTTTACTACAAAAGATCTTTCATCACTCCTCTAAGGCAGAAACGCTGAAATACATTGGTATTGAAAAAAATGAAGAAATGCATCCAAAAATCGATGTGAATTTATAAGGGAGAATGAATAGGAGAATAGAAAGGATATTATAGGAAGAGGCTATCCAAAGATTAGTGTAGATGTTCCTTAAAAGGTGAAAAAACACTGATCGGATAGCCTCATTTCTTTTGTTTTAAATACTACTTCATCGAACTTAAATCATAAAGGATTCCTCTATTTATTTATATAACTTAGTGACATCATCGACGACATTTTCTAACCCCGTATTAACTTCTTCATCCCAAGTAAGCATCCCACCATAAAAATTATGTGCTTCCTTAATTCCATTTTCTTTTAAAAATCTTGCGACATGATGACTACGGTTACCGCTACGACAAACAAGAATATACTCCTTATCTTTTTTTAATTCATTGACAAAATTTGGAATGTTATGCATCGGGATAAGCGGGATCCCCGGAATATGAAATTCATTGTATTCCTCATGTTCTCTCACATCAACAATAACTACATCTTTCGGCTGATCTTTTATAATATCTTTTAGCTCATTTACATCTATTTGTTTAATTCCTTCGTGTACAAAAGCCAATGTTGTTCCCTCTCTTTCTATGCTTAACCTCTATTTTATTTTATGGAGTTACAATTTATCTACTCACAATATTTATTTAGTGATGCTTATATCATAAATTTTTAGTTATATAAAATAAAGCAATATGACTTACTTTCAAAATCGTCATGACA
>SKSA01000046.1 GCA_007118195.1 Anaerobacillus sp.
AAGTGGATGGGCGGTGACCATCTCCCAAAAGAGGGGAGGTGGGAATATTGACGATGTTCGAAGCAGTGACCATAGCACTACAATCAAATTTAGTTTTGATAAGTGTATTAACATTTGTTTTACTATTCGTCAAAGAAAGAAAAAAGTAACCGTCCAGGCCCCGACCAAGGTTTAGGATAGGTTACTTCTTTCTGTAACTTACTTAAATATAAGGTCGCCGCTCTTCATGCGGCATGTAGTTGCATTGGCCGAGTGTTAGAGCACTCGGTCACTTTTTATTTTGGGTGACTTCTTCCTTTAGTATACATGATTTGGAGCTGTTTTAGCAATTTGGTTCTTTGAATAAAATAGAAAATATTGAGAGTGACTTAAAAAACTTGATTAGAGAACTTGGGAATTTAAAATTAGAGAAAACTTGCTACAAGACGGGACGAGGGGACAGGTCCGTTGTCCCGTTGGGGGGCCTGTCCTGCAAGCAGAGGAAGCAAGGGACGAAACTTATAGGTCCTTTCTAGTTGTTAGGACGTTTACCCTTCATAAAGAGCGCGCAATAAGAATGGAAACAAAGGGACGAAACTTATAGGAAACCTTCTCGTTCTAGGACGTTCACCATTTATAAGAGCTCGTAATTTAGTTTTAGTACTAGAGCAAGGCTTCTTTTTTGTTTTAATTAAACGTTTAATTAAGGGCACCCACCCACACCCAACCAACAGTGTTACGACCAAATACCAAAAGAGAGACCGGCAATCATTAGGATAGTAGGGATGATGATCGCTTTTTTAAATTTAGAGCGTACCGACTCGGATAGATAAATTCTAGCGTACAAAATATGTATCCATCTTATTGGAAAACTATATAAAAAATAACAAATTTATAGTAATCTATTTTTATAGATTTGTAATCAAACAATAGATGGTGGTAATTGGTCATGAGTTTTTTTAAAGGTCTTGCAAACATAGCATCAAAAGCTGCAAAAATTTTACCAGTAGGTTCTAGTTCGCTTAAGCATTCTGCTGAACCAACAAAAAATCCTAACCGGCCTGGAGTTTACATATTACGAATGAATGGGAAAGTAATGAAGGTAGGCAGTGCAGAAATTGGGGTTCAAAAAAGAATGCAGCAATATTACGGTTTAAATCCTCATTGCGGTTTAAATAAACACATTAATGAAAGTAATCGTAATCGAATTTCTGTTAAGTGGCAGGTTTGTAATTCGAGTCAGTGTAAGGAGTTAGAATCAAAGCTGTTTGATAAATATGGTGATGATTTACCTTGGTCAGAACGAAGACCACGTGATAGTTCAAATACTGTTAAACTGTTAATCTAGAGTTTACTTGGGACAAGGTCCCTGTCCCCTTACTGTGGTGTGAGGAGTCAGGGGGAAATCCCCCTCCTACTCTAAAAATTTTAATATTAGAATAAGAGGAATTTTGTTAGCTTTTGTCAAATTAATCAATTAGACCGCGTTTTTTCTCACCGATAAAATTGAGTGATTTTCTCCTTTCTATCTATTCCCAATAACATATCACCATGGCGAAGTAGTTTTCCTATCAATTTTTTAATGAACTAAGTGCCACCCCGATCATGCAATTTAATAATCCTATTGATATTGGCTCCTACATTTGTAATAGATTTAAAGATAGCTTTGGATCATTTTTCCCCCAATAACTCCAAAACAATAAATCCAATAATGATGTCACCATGAAAGTAAGTAGGGCAAGAAACTAACCCCATACATCCATCACATCTATCAAAGACATATCATCGCAACGGGACGTGGGGACAATGTACCTGTCCCTCCGTCCCAATTACCGTCTCCAGGAGGTGAATTGAAAATGCCAAGAAAAGCTAGGGAAAAAAGTAGCAGTGGTATTTATCACGTTATGATTAGAGGAGTTAATAGACAACTCATATTTGAGGACGATGAAGACAAAAAAAGAATGTTAAAGACACTAAAAAAATATAAGGACATTTGTCATTATCAGCTATATAGTTACTGTTTGATGGATAATCATGTCCACTTACTAATCCGTGAGGTTGAAGATACGATTTCAGAGGTAATGAAAAGAATTTGTTCAAGCTATGTTTACGGATACAATACGAAATATGAACGTATTGGTCATTTATTTCAAGAGCGGTTTAAAAGTGAAGCTGTTTCCGATAGCCGTTATTTTTTAACGGTTCTAAGATATATTCACCAAAATCCATTAAAAGCAGGATTGGTAAAGAATGTCTTTGAAAGTAAATGGACAAGTCTCCATGAGTATATACATGCACCAAAGATTATTGATACTGATTTCGCGCTAAACTTATTTTCGAACAATCGAAGCGAGGCGCTCCGGCTATTTATCGAATACACGAAACAGACAAATGATGACGTGTGTCTAGATGATCAAGAAAAAGCGAGAGTTACGGATCGAGAAATTAAAGAATATTTATTAAAACTAGGCATCACAAATGGGAAGCAATTGCAGCAAATGAAAAAGGGAGATCGGGATGACATGTTAGCTCAACTAAAAAGGATAAATGGTGTTTCGGTTAGGCAATTATCGCGAATTACTGGAATATCCAAAAGTGTTATTGGTCGAATTGGTAGATAACGGGTAGTGGGACAATGAACCCGCACTTGACCCGCTCGCCGGTTCAAGTGGGACGATGTACCTGTCCCCCCGGCAAAATGTCTTTCTTGGAAACAAGGTGACATATTTAACTGTAAACGACTAAGATCTCTATGCTAAAATAATGGCAGGGACGGGGGGACAGGTCCCCCGTCCCATCGGGAAAATAAGTATTGGGACGATGTACCTGTCCCCTTGTCCCTCATTAAACCACGAGGAGAGTTACACCATGAAAAAAATAAAGATATTAGCATTAATTTTCATTATGTTCATTTCTAGTTTTCCATTAACAGCATTAGGTACGACAAAAGAAAATTTCGAAGTAGTTAAAGCCGTTGACACTTACGACCCACAAGTTAGAAACCATCCTGATTTTACATATTTGAAATTCGAAAATATTTGTGAGAATGTAACGATTTTTTATGAAGAGGATATTTATGAGAATACAAAGTATATCAATGAACGAATTTGTGACGTTATGGAAGATCTCATAAATTTTTTTAATCACACTTTAGAACAAAGAACGTATATCGTTTTTAATAATAGTGAAAAAACTAATTTCTCATATCCTTATTATGCAGAGGCACGTCAAACGATGATCCCTGATACGAATGAAATAATTAATTTAATTTCTTTTGCGACAGAGAGTTCAAGTGTTAATAATCTTTTTCTTACTTTAAACCACGAATTAACGCACATATTCCAACATGAGCTTTGGGATATGCATAAATTTGAGAGAAATCAAACGAGTATCCATAATGGATCCTTTTGGTTTTTAGAAGGATTGGCAGAGTATTATTCGTATAATATCGCTGCATATCCTCATTTAGTGTACGCTCCTGCTACGCAATCGATGGTTGATTCGACGAATGGCAAAGAGTTTCCGCAACAGCTATATATGTCACACACAGATTTGGTTGATAATCTGTTGATTGAAGGATATTTTGATAGTGACATTCGAAACATTCGTAGGTTCAGTGATATTTATAATAATAGCTACAATCGTTCCTATCAAATCTCCCATTTAGCAACGACGTTTATATTCGAAACGTACGGAAAAGATAAATTATTTGAGTTAGTTACTGAAATTGAGTACCTTCCTTATCGGTCAGAAGAAAACTTAGACCGAGCTTTTAAAAATATATTAGGGAAAACAGAACTAGAAGTAGTGAATGAATGGAAAGTGTATATAGAGGAAGAAAGATTTGTTGAAGGGTACGAAATGTTCTTAGCGAAAGGCTTCGATAGTTATAAGCCTGAAATAACATCTATTCAGCAACATATTTTAGTGGATGACCTTGAACAAGGTACTTATCATAACTGGTTAAGAGTTAGTTATTCTCCAGGTCATGCCGAGTTTGCAGGACTTGAATTTCACTCAAGTGACCCAAGTATTGCTGAAATCAACTCTTTAGGAGCAATTATAGCGAAACAACCAGGAACTGTTATTATTACGACTAAAGTAAAAGGGACAGATCTATCTGATTCGGGAACGCTCACCATTATCCCGGCTGAAAGTAATGGAGCAGAGCCTATTCCTGAGCCATCAAAGTTTCTAGAATATGAACCGAAAACGAATGTTGATCTCGATAAAGATTGGACGATCACTTTTAGCCATGATATAGATAGAACAACAATATCAGAGAAAAATATTTATATCCAAGATTCAGAAGGGGAAACCTTCCCAGTAGTATTTGATTTCGATGAAACTGAAAACACGTCAGTCATCCGAATCGCACCAGTAAAAAATTATGAGCCGTCCACACAATACGAACTTATCATTAAAGACTTGTATTCTATATCAGGGCAAAAACTAAATAAAGATGTCATAATGAAATTTTTCACACAATAAATTTCGACAGCTTTTCATCGCTGCGAAAATCTAAAAGAGGGACAGGGGACCTGTCCCCCCGTCCCACCACCCCCGTCCCATCGGGGACACAACACTAAAAATAAATTAGGTATTGACACTAAGTGTTGGAAATATTAAACTGTGTGTAACCGGTTACACCATAAAGGTTAAGGAAGGGAACAAAATGTCTACAATACGTGATGTTGCGAAATACGCAAATGTCTCGGTAGCTACTGTATCAAGGGTGCTAAATAAAAAAGGCTACGTAAGTAAAGAGGCAGAAGAAGTGGTATTAAAAGCAATAGAAGACTTAGATTATCGACCAAATGCTGTAGCACGTACATTATACAATAAATCATCCCGTATGATTGCACTTATTACTCCTGATATTACAAATCCATATTTCCCTGAATTGGCAAGGGCCATAGAGGATGTTTCTTTATCATATGGTTATACGGTTGTTTTGTGTAACACAGATGACGATGAGGAAAAAGAGCAGCAGTATGTGTCAGTACTTAAACAAAAATATGTCGATGGCATTATATTAATTACTAACCAACAGTTTAATTCAGATTTGGAACAGATGAATGTTCCGATTGTTGCTTTGGATAGAATTTTATCAGAAAAATTCCCGGCAGTTGTTTCGGAAAATGAGAATGGTGCAATGATGGCAACTGAACACCTAATAGATTGTGGGTGTAAATTTATTGCTCACTTACGAGGTCCAATCGGGTTAACCTCTGCCGAAGATCGATTAAAGGGATTTCAAAAAGTAGTTCAAGATAAGGGAGTTGCTAGTATTGTTGTAAATACTGACTTCCATTTTGAAAAGTCGATAGAGGTAACAACAAGGTTGCTAGAGGATCATCCAACTATAGACGGCATTTTTTCCAGTAATGATATTACTGCAGCTGGGGCGATGAAGGCTATAAACAACCTAGGTAAATCAGTGCCAAATGATATACAAATTGTTGGCTTTGATGGAATTCCGTTAGGAAAAATGCTAATCCCATCATTAACGACCATTGAACAATCTATCTATAAAATGGGTGCACTAGGTGCTAGATTGTTAATCAAACAAATTGAGAATATTCATTTAGAGGCAAATTTATATACAGTTCCTACAAAGCTATTAATACGAGGAACGACGAAGGTGAAAGGAGAGGACTAATGGAGAAGCCATTAATTACTGTTATCGGTAGTGTCAATATGGATTTAGTGACAAATACCAATATTTTTCCTACTCAAGGGGAAACGGTCATAGGAGATTTTTTTAAAACGCTGCCTGGTGGAAAGGGTGCCAACCAGGCAATAGCGGCAGCGAGACTTGGTGGACGGGTCCAATTTATTGGTCGTGTTGGTGACGATTCATTTGGAGTTGAGCTAAAAAAGGTTTTAAATGATGAAGGTATTCATTTGATCAATGTGGAACCGGTTACACATATGAGTTCAGGCGTAGCGACAATCATTCTCTCAGAAGGTGACAACAGAATCATTGTCACTCCTGGTGCTAATGATTATGTTGATATTGAATATGTAGAACGTTTAAAGGATCAAATCCTAAAAAGCGATTTAGTTCTCGTTCAGTTTGAAATACCTTTAGAGACGATTCGCTATATTTTAACTCTTTGCAAAGATAACGACATTCCAGTCATCGTTAACCCGGCACCTGCTAGACAACTAGAGATGGATGACTGGGTAAAAGCGACATATATTACGCCAAATGAGACAGAGGCTGTCCAATTGTTTGGTGACGTAAAAAATCAGCCTATATCTAAACAGTTAATTATTACACAAGGATCAGAAGGTGCTTCCTTTTTAGTAGGCGAGACCTTTAAACAAATTCCTACTTATAAAGTTCCAGTAACTGATACGACTGGTGCTGGTGATACCTTTAACGGTGCGCTAGCTGTAGCACTTATGGAAGGGTTAGAACTAGCGGAAGCCATTAAATTTGCAAACGGGGCTGCGGCCTTATCTGTCCAAAAACTTGGGGCCCAAACTGGCATGCCAACGAGAGAGGACCTTGACAATTTTTTTCAAAAAAGAAGGGGATTAACATGAAAAAGTATGGAATTTTAAATCGAGATATTGCAGCGGTATTAGCAAGATTAGGGCATACGGACACGATTGTCATCGCTGACTGCGGATTACCGATACCAGAATCTGTCCGATGTATCGATTTATCGTTAAAGCAAGGGGTTCCATCATTTTTGGATGTCCTCAGTGAAGTATTAGACGATATGGTCGTTGAAGGTGCTGTGTGCGCAACTGAAATCGAAACGAAAAACAGTGAACTTCACGCTTACATAAGTAGTTTAGGAATACCGACAAAAATGGTGCCGCATGAAACGTTTAAGGAACAAACGAAACATGCAAAAGTCATTATTCGTACTGGAGAAAATAAACCTTATGCAAACATCATTTTAAGAGCTGGAGTGATCTTTTAAAGGAGAGATTCGATATGATCATAAAAATGTCCGGCATTTCAAAATCATTTAGCCAAAACCAAGTATTGAAAAATGTTGATTTTTCACTGGAAAAGGGAGAAATCCATGCGCTTATGGGTGAAAATGGGGCAGGGAAATCTACTTTAATGAAAATTTTAACTGGGATTTATAAAAGTGATGCTGGGACCGTTGAGGTAAAGGGGAGAAGTGTCAATTACACTAACCCTAAAGAAGCGGAAAGTGATGGCATTGCGGTTATTCACCAGGAGTTAAATATCCTACCTGAACTAACTGTTTCAGAAAATTTATTTTTAGGAAATGAACTTACCCTCGGTAAAACTAGCTGGTTAAGAACGAAGCAAATGAACAATATTGCTGAAGCGAGACTAAAAGAACTTGGTCTGAATGTAAAAGCGACAGAAAGAACGGGAAATCTATCCGTCGGTAAGCAACAAATTATCGAAATCGCCAAGGCGCTCATGACGAATGCAGATGTCATCATTATGGATGAACCAACAGCTGCGTTAACCGATCGTGAAATTGAAACGCTATTTTCAACGATTAATAATCTTCAAGCTAAGGGCGTATCGTTTATTTATATTTCGCATCGGATGGAAGAAATTTTCTCGTTATGTCACCGGATTACGGTTTTACGGGACGGTGGGTACGTGGGAACGAAGGAAATTTCAAAAACGAGTTTTGAAGAAGTCGTTCGCATGATGGTTGGCCGTGAGCTTGGAGATCGTTTTCCAGAACAGAACTTTCACCCAGGTGAGGTGAAACTTGAGGTGAGAGGTTTAACTAGGGTTGGCGAGTTTGAAGATGTATCTTTTTCAGTGAGATCTGGGGAAGTGCTCGGCATTGCCGGGTTAATGGGGGCCGGTCGCTCGGAAATCGTCGAGACGATTTTTGGATATCGTAAAGCGACGAAAGGTGACATCATCATTGACGGTCAATCAGTGAAAATTAATAATCCTATGGACGCGATCAGGCACCATATCGGTTTTATTACTGAAGATCGAAAGTCGAAGGGATTAATTGTTAACTTTACTGTTCAACAAAATTTAAGCTTAACGAATCTCGATACGATTTCAACGAATGGTTGGATCTCAAGCCGTAAAGAAAATGATTTGTATAAAGAACTCGTTGAGAAGCTCGGTGTTCGTACATCAGGACC
>SKSA01000016.1 GCA_007118195.1 Anaerobacillus sp.
CTGTATTTAGTCCTAACGGTGACTGACATTTTGTTATGGGACACCCTATTCTTTGTGGTTAAATAAAGTGTGCCATAAAAAAACTATTCACGTTCACCGGTAAAGGTGATAAAATGAATAGGAACGTACATTCTGTTTTATGTGGATACGTTTCAAAGAATGGAAATTATTAGTATAATACATAGGACGACTTTACTTTATAAGAAAAGGAGTGAAAATGATGCTCGTTGTAAAAACTTCACCTCTAAAAGCGGTTGCAAATAGCGATCGTCTCAATGATTGTTTTCAAAAGCAAAAACAAATCGCTAAACCAATTTATTACATACTACCATCTAATAAATACCTTCAAGTAGCTCGAAAACGAAAAGCAGGAATTGCGTTTAAAACGTTCGATGATTTAGCGGACCTTTTATTAAAAAAAGCAAAGGTCGATTATTTTCCAGTGTCAGAAAGTGAGCGAACGATTTTTTTTCAACAATTAATTGCCAACGATAAAAAACGATTTTTAGTAAATCCGCAAGAACTACGTCACAAAGCGAAAGCTTATGCCGAGACATATGGGCAATTAAAGCGACTAGGCTTAACCATTGATGATCTTCCCAAACATTTTCAACAAATGAAACCCGTTTTTTACGAATACGAATCAGAGTGGGTAAAAAAACAACGGTTACTAGATCCGGAAAACAGAATTCACGAAGCAACATCGTTATCGAAAATCGAGGAATTAAATCTTGGTGGAATTGTCATCGACGGATATTTAGATTTTAGTACATTGCAATACATGGTTATTGCTTATTTTTGTTCGCTTGGCTTTAATATTACGGTGTATCTTCCTGAAGTAAAGGAAGCAGAAATCGTAGAGGAGACGAAACAGCAGCTTCAAAACTTAGGTTTTATGATTGAAAACAATGAGATTGGAGCGAATATCAGAAAACCTGAAATTTTTGTTAAATCAGCTACAACGATGGAAGAAGAAATACATGGTGTTCTTGACGAAATAGCCGTTCAAAGTGGTGAAACTCCATTGGAGGAAGTTGGGGTTATTTTAGCGGATGAAAATCGGTATCAAGAAAAATTAGAAAAGGTTGCTACTGAAAAGCAACTTCCTTTAAAAGTACCGGAGAAGAAAGCAGTTAAGGAATCGTTATTTATCCAATTTATTATTCAATCGTTGTTAAAACATAATGCACGTTTTTATACACGGTGGGATTCCCTTGATATTGTTGATACTATGTTAAGACTTGAGTTTTCTAAAAGTGTTGATTATATGAATAAAAAGAGGGCTTATATTGAAAGTGGATTTCTGGCTGAAGAGGATAGCGAAAAATTAGAGACTTATATTCTTTTTCGAAAATCAATGCCTAAAAAAACTAGCTTAATTTCTTATTTAACGTTATTAAAAGAATTACTTAAAGCAAGCGCCTATACAACCATATGGCACGAGCGACTTTTTACCGAAAGTTCAACGAAAAAATTACAGCAAATCCGGTTTGAATGGAAGGCGTTTGAGCATCTTACTGCTCTAGTGACAACAAAGGTTGATATGCTCGAATCGCAAGGACTTGAACAATTACAAGTTGATTATCATATTTTTGTAGATTGGTTAAGCGAAGGGCTTCAAAGAGGAACGGTTTACGTAGAGCGTGCACCACAAAAGGGAATTCAACTTTTTACTTTTAGAGACGTAGCATTATTTGAAGGAAGTCATCTTTATGTGTTAGGAATGAACGAAGGCACGTTTCCGAAAGGACATAAATTAAGTGGCTTTTTCCAAGAAAGTGACTTAAAAGATTTACCGATTCCGTTTGCGAGCCCAACTAGACGGCTATTTAGAAAAAAAGATGATGCTTTTTTCAATCAATTGTTTTTGTTAGCAGATAAGCTTTCTTTTTCTTATGTTGCAGGAGTCGATCCTCACAATCCATTGTTACCCTCTGGTTATCTTGAACCGTGGAAAAAAGAAATTGCGGAGCGAACATATAGCACCGCTCAACGGTTTAGTAAAAAAGAAACAAGTACAAATAACGATTATGAAGAAAAAACAGCCTATCATATCGGTCTAGGAAAAAAAGTTTTAAATATCCCAGAGACACTCGGAAAAATGTCCCAAAAGCTTGAGGAATTTGAAAAAGGAGAAGAACAAATTTCTACTGGATGGGGTGAAAAATTAAGACGAGATAAGTTATCGGTAACGATGCTCGAAAGCTATGCGATGTGTCCATTTAAGTATGCTCTTGAACGAATATTAAATGTAAAGGAACCACTTGAAAAAAGAACAACGCTTGACTTTCGCGATGTAGGTTCAATGCTTCATACCATTATAGAAAAGTTTTATAAACAATTAAACTTAGTCGGAAAACCGTTTTCTACATTTACTGAAGATATGAAAGAAACAGCGGAGACGGTTTTAATGGATATTTTTGAAGAAGAATGGGGACTAGTAGAGGAAAACCATAGAGATTTTTCTAAGCTACAGCTTTCGATTGAAAAAGAAGAATGGCAAAAGAAATTATACAAGTGGTGGCTCGCAGAAAAAAAACATTTTTGGGAAAATAAAAAGCTTCGCACAATGCATCTGTTTCGCTTGGAAGAATCGATTGATCTTGACGTGAAACTAGATGATGACACAGTGATTACGTTATCTGGGAAAATTGACCGTGTCGATATTGATGAAAACGGTTTTGTAATATATGACTATAAATCGGGGTATGCGTCTTTAAACTTTGAAAAAGAAGTTCGTCCAGGTTTAAAACTTCAATTACCACTATATTTAGTGGCAATGGAAAACCGATTAGCTAATGGGCATTATCAAATCGATTTATCTGACAGTTTTGAAACAGTTCCAGAGAAACTTACCGCTCATGGTGCATCGTATATTTCATTACGAGAACCAGCTAAAAGGGCTGGAAACAGTGTTTGGCGAGAAGAACATTTTGATAAAAATAACCCGTTCGATATTAATAAGACTCATGCAACGAAAGAAGAAACTTTAGAGGCAGAAGTATTTTTAGCGAAATATGAATTAAAAGACCGGTTAAAGGCCCTTTGGCACGGAAGTATCAGTGATTTTTCGGTGAAACCGTTAAAGTGCATTAGTAGCTGTGCCTACAAATCGGTTTGTCGTGTTACTCAAGATCAAATAGAAGCTGGAGAGGAGGAATGGAAGAGTTGAACTTTAATAAAGAACAAGAAACAGCGATTTTCAGTGAGAAGCCATTAGTTGTCATTTCCGCAGGTGCTGGTTCTGGTAAGACTCGTGTTTTAACAGAACGATATATTCATATTTGTGAACAAAAGCTGCAAGAAAAGTTAGGGAATAGGACTTCATCATCAATAGGGGCTACTGTAGAAGAAATTGTCGCGATTACATTTACAGAAAAAGCAGCGCGGGAAATGAAGGATCGAATTCGTGGAAGAATTGAGAACAAACGAGCGACTGTCGAAAATCATTATTTAGAAAAAGACGTGAAACTCGCCCGAAACTTTTGGCAAGAACAGAAAGAAGCGCTTGACGGGGCTTTAATTACGACGTTTCATAGTTTTTGCCATAAGCTGTTACATGAATATGCGTTCGAAGCCGACATGGTCCCGAGTTTTTCTGTATTAGATGATGTACAAGCAAAGCTTATTCAAATTGATATATTTGAGGATATGTTTGATTCGCCTGAGTTTCACCGGGAATGTCGTCCGATTTATCATTATTACACACGAAATCAGCTGAAAGAAGCAATAAAAGCAGTTTATAGTCAAATGAAGGAAATTATTACATCCGTAGACTCGATTGAAACGTTTTTTAATAGTGACGAAATCGTTCAATTACAATTAGCTACCATTGAAAATGATCGAAAAAGTGCTTTAACTCATTTTTATGAGCAAGCACGCCCTTATGTCATGGAGTTAGAGGATAGCGAAAAAGTCTCGAAAAAGATCATCGAACATTTCGCAACTGTGAGCGACCTTTCTTTTGCGGAGCCAATAATGGTTTATTCTGAGTTAGAGTCGGCAATGCCCAAAAAGATATCGAAAAGCTGGCAAGAAAGTAATCCATCTTTATTTGAATTGTATGAGCACTTTTATAAACCGTTAAAAGAAGCTTGGAAAAAATTAAAAGGACCAACAGAAGCCGAGATTGAAGAGATTAAAGAGATTATTAAACTTTTTGCTCAAATGTTAGCAGTTTTACATGAGAAGTATGACGAGGCAAAGCGAGAACGTGCGGCACTCGATTTTTCTGATCTTCAACAAAAGGCGATTGCTCTGTTAGAGAACGAAAGCGTACAACATGCGGGTCGAAATAAATATAAACATATGATGGTCGATGAGTTTCAAGATACGAATCAACTACAAATGAATATGTTAACATTTATTCAACCTTCCTATCAGTTTGTTGTCGGAGATGGAAAACAATCGATTTACCGTTTCCGTGGTGCAGATGTTAGCTTAATGAAAGAGTTAGTCGACTTTTCGAAAAAAGATGAAAATAGTGAATTTATAAATATGAGTACAAATTACCGTACGTGTGATAGCATTATTCAGTTCGTAAATCTTTCTTTTCAAGAAATTATGGGGGTTGAGGATGACGCTCTTGATCCTTCTTATAAAATTAATTATACGAAGATTAATAGTCATCGTAATAGCCGTGATGAAATGGAAGGTCGTGTTGAGTTAATTACGGTTCCACCGGAGGACGATAGCGAAGAGGAAGAAGAGAAACGAAAGATACCATCAGAATACGAAGTAATTACTAATCGCATGCTTGAAATGATGGAGGAGAAAAAAGAGATCGTTGCTGAAGAAGACCATTGGCGGGCACCTGAGTGGCGAGACTTTGCCATATTAATTCAAGCAAGAACGAAATTGACGAAATTAGAAAAAGCATTAAAGGATAAAAGAATACCGTATGTCGTTTATGGCGGAATTGGTTTTTATGAGAAACAAGAAGTAAGAGATATGTTGACGCTTATCGAATGGATCAACCGTCCTTGGGAATCACTTTATATTTTATCATTACTGCGAAGTCCGTTATTTGGTGTAACCGTCGAAGGTTTTTTAACGATTGATGAATGTTTAGAAGAAGAAACAACGTTAGCTTCCTATATTTATGAAGGTTTATTTTTAGAAGACGCTAGTATTGATGATGATTTAAAAAATTCCTTGAAGAAATTAAAACGGTTTTATGAAGAATGGGTACCATACACCCCTCAAACATCCATACAAACTTATTTAAATGAGCTTTTTAGTCAATCTGGTTTAAAAGCAATGTTACTGTTACAAAGAAATAATATTCAGCTAGTGAAAAATGTAGAAAAGTTAATTGATGTTTTAGCTCAATTTCAAACGGCTTCGTTAGATGATTTGTTAGAGCAAGTGAAGCAACTAGCAGCATTATCTGAAAAAGAAGGGGAAGCCGAAGTAGAGTTAGCTGAAGGTAATATGGTTCATATTATGACGGTTCATGCGTCCAAAGGATTAGAATTTCCAATTGTATTTTTACCTGATTTGGCTAAAGGAGCTCGAGGCGATTCTGGAAGTATTCGTTTTGATAAAGACGTAAGAGTCGTCGTTGAATATGAAAAGGAAAAAGAAGACGACCCTTTAAAGAAACCAGCTAAGAAATCGTCTCCTTCTTTTGAAACAATTAAAGCTCAAGCGAAAAACCAAGCCAGTGAAGAGGCGAAGCGATTGTTTTACGTTGCTGTAACGCGAGCAAAAGATTATTTAGTTTTATCAACGGTTGATAAAGCAATAAATGATTCATGGTATGATATGCTTCAAAAAGCATTAGAACAAAATAGTCTTTTAAACGACTATCTTATAGAACGTTCAAAAATAGACGAATACGAAAAGTGGGAAGAAACGGATGAGGTTTATGAGCCACCTACAATGATAGAAAGGTCTACACTTCCGGTAAGTTGTTCAGTTTCAGAAATTATGACATTTATGAATGATCCGTTGAAATATTACTATAAATACATCGTAAAAGCTGAGGATCTTTGGCTCGCAGATGAACAAGAGAGTCGTCCAATAGAAAACGACGAACTTTATACTTCAGGAGCTACACTCGGCTCGATTGTACATCGCGCATGTGAGCTGATCGATAACGGCTATAGTTTAGACGAAGCAAAGGAAGATGCGCTCTCGATCCTCGAAGATGTGTTTGAACAAAAACGTTATGAACAACCATTAGACGAATTAGTTGTTAATTTCAGACAGTTAGATGAATTTCAATTAGGTCAACATGTAGCGAATGAATGGGCGTTTACCGTTGAAATTGAAGGGGTCGAAATTATCGGGGAGATTGACAAAATTGTTAAAAAGGACGGACAGTATCATTTAATTGATTTGAAGACGAATAAAGGGGAAAATTATGATCTATTGACGAGCTATTATACACCTCAGCTTTATTTGTATAAACTAGCTTTTGAAAAAGCGTACGGCCAAAAAGTGAACCAAATGTCATTGTTTTTTATGAGAGCCGGAAAAAAAGGTTTTAAAACGATTATCTTTGATGAAGCGGTTGAAAACGAAGTTCGCGAAGTGATTAAAAAGCTGGCGCATTTGAAGCGAAATTCAGTTACAAAACTAGATTTCATTAAATAGTGAAGTGGCTGAAATTGAACGTGCTCATAAAGCGCAATTAAATGAGCAGCTCTTACAAGAAAATAAACAGCGCTGTATATCGACACGGCGAATTATATAAAATATAAAAGGATTGACCATTAAGATGGTTGATCCTTTTTATTTTACATTGATGAGATTTTAAGGCTCGACGTTTTAACTTTTCTTTATTTGAACTATAGTTTAATTACAGATTGTTTTCTTAAAGAAGATATACTACTCTTTTATACATAGAGAAAGGGAAGGGGCAAGTACATAATGGAGCGTATGTTTAAAAATGGTGAATTATTTGTGTTTGACTTAGACGGAACATTATATGAAGGAACGGATCATTTTGATTATTATGCAAACCGCCTTCTAATCGATGTACCAGAAGAAAATAAACAAGCGTTTCTCGATGACTACGAAAAAATGAAAGTAGGAGATCATCTTGTAAAAATCGGAAAAGCTTATGATGTTAAACGAGATACGATATTAACATTAGATCCATTGTCGTTACGTGTCGTGAAAGTTGAAAAATGGGATGGTGAAGTTTGGTCCGATGAAAACCGGGAGGAATTATATAGCGAAAAGTTAAGCTTTGATTTTGAGCATATGATAGCGATTGGTGATGGTTGGTGGTTACCTTTTGCAGCGGCAAAGCATTATGGGGTCGGAAATTGTTACCCGCGGTACGTCGAAACAAAAGAATATATGGTGACAGAAGCATTTAAATTAGAACCCATCCCTGGTGTTAAAGAGGGACTAGCAACATTAAAAGAAAATAAAAAGATGGTTCTAGTTACCAATAGTGATATTGATGATGTTGGAAGGTTATTGAAAGAGTTACAATTGGATGAGATTTTTGAACACATGGTCACCTCAGCCAAAAAGCCATCAAAGACAGATGAAATTTTTGAAAAACTAGTCGAGCAATACGAAGTCAAGCCAGAACAAGTAGTTTCTATTGGCGATAATTTTATTAATGAAATTGCGCCAGCTCTGCAAAAAAATATGAAGGCCATTTATATTGATCCATTAAAACCTGAATTTAAACATGAGAATTTAGTTATTGTCAGCAGTCTAGGTGATTGCTTTCAAATTTAATGATATTTTATTTAGCTGATTTAAATTGAGGAAACTCTTTTAAAGTCAGCTTTTTTTGTTAGTGTTGGAAAGTTGGTTAATTAGGGCCATTTTTTTCATTATAGAAGGAGATGCTCCTGCGTCTACTAGTAACGTTTCGGAGCATGCTTCCTCGTCGCAAAGCTGCACGATGATTGACATAGAAGGTTCACATGTTGTGATTGAGGTCAGTAGCTTCACGGCGAAGTGATGGAAATCATCCGCCTTTTTCACCTTTGATGCTACGGTGTTTTACTACTTTGAAAACTTTTTATGAATTTATACCCAATGGTGTATCTGTTCACATAAGTATCAATATGATTTCATCGTGATTTCACATTCTAACACTAAGCTAAAAATATAAAGTAGC
>SKSA01000389.1 GCA_007118195.1 Anaerobacillus sp.
AAGTGTTGCTCACCTCAAATTAGAAGTGTAAGTTGTACACTATCTACATTTAGTGCCTGAGGTGACTGACACTTACTATTAGGACAGCCTCATTTTATTATGTTCGATTATTTACCATCTAATCCTACAACTTCAGATTTATCGACTGGCTGAGATACGTCCTCACCAAGAAATTCTTCAGATAATCTTGCAACTGTTCCATCATCAATTAATTCCTGCATTACTTCATCTAAGCGTTCTTTTAATGCAGTGTTTCCTTTTAACATAATAATTGCACTTTCAGTAGCGTGATACTTCACATTTTCAGCAACTGCAAGTCGATCATCACCAAAACCTTCTAATGTGCGATGTAATACAAGACGATCATTTAAATAAGCGTCTCTATTTCCATTTATAACATCACGTAAAATTGCTTCTACCCCACCATCATAGGCTACACCGTCTGCACCAATGTTATCGGCAAACATTGCGTAATTACTCGTTAAAGAGCCTAATGCTACTTTCACACCTTCTAGATCATAGGCAGATTCATATTTATCAACATCTTCTGCACGAACAATGATCGAACCGTATGAATATTTGTGTGGAATAACAAAGTCAAATGTTTCTAAGCGGCCTTCCGTAATTGCAAAGTCATTTGCTGCAATGTCGATCTGCCCGTTACGCAGTGCAGGTAAAATCCCATCAAAGTCCATTCTACTAAATTCAACTTCTACGCCAAGGCGGTCTGCTACTTCGCGAACAAGCTCAACATCAAAACCAGTAAGATTATTATTTTCGTCTACAAATGTAATTGGCGAATATGTCCCTGATGTTCCAACAACAAGCGTCCCTGCCGCTTCAACATCTGCCCATGATGTATCCTCGCTTCCCGTATCTTCCGTACTACCTTGTGCATTATCTGTCTCTTCTTCCGGCACATCTTCTGTCGTACCACACGCTGCTAATGCAATCGTTAAAACTAGTACTAATAGTAATGACCATAATTTTTTCATTTCATCTCCACGCCCTTTTCATATATTTCTTAGCTGTTTTATCGGAATTATGTAAATAAGATACCACCATAAATAACTAGTGTCAATAGTTTTATTGATGAGATTTCGCCAATTTTACCCAAATTACTATTAAACAGTTTCATTACATCAAGTAACATTATTTTATAATAAAAGCATACATCAGTAAACAAAACTATTTACCTTACAAATCTACGATTCATACATGATATAATAGTAGATAAGTGACCAAAAAAATTATAGTTTTTCTACAGGTATTATCTAATCCAAAAGTTAGAAAGGGCGTCAACTGTGAACAAAAGTACCCTTACGAAAATTTTAGTCATTGTCGTCGTTACTGCGATTTTAGGAGAATTTAAAATCAATCCGTTTGATAGTCCTTTTCGTTTCGGGCTAGGTAGTGCTGGTTTCTTCTTTTTATTGCTTTTTTATAAAGAAGTTCCTTATCGGATTACAGGACTTGTCACTGGAATTTTTACGACATTTTTCCGTGTCGGCCTTGATTATGTCGCGCTCGACACCTTTTCCTTTTTCGACTCCTTACACACACATAGTCCGATCATCGGCTATTATTTTACATTTGCGCTTCTGCTCGGTTGGATGAAGGAAAAGAAGTTGTACGAAAATCCGTTAATACTCGGTCTTTTCGGGGCATTTTGTGATGCCTTTTCGAATTTTATAGAAATTGCCATTATTTTTTCTTTTTCACCAGATTATGTTTCTAGCTCTATCGAAAAAATATTATTCGTTATAATTATCGCTTTCGTTAGAAGTTTCTTTGTTGTTGGATTATTTACGATCTTTCAAGCGAGTAAGTTAAATGCCGTATATCAAGAGCAACGTACTCGTTTCGAACAAATTCAAAAAATCTTATCAGAACTATATATTGAAGGCTTTTACTTACGAAAAACCCTTAATGATATAGAAAACGTTACAGCCAAAGGGCATACATTGTACAGAAAGTTAAAAGCGTCAGAATTACCGAAAGAGTTTTCCACCTATGCGTTAACAGTCGCTCAGGAATTACACGAAGTCAAAAAAGATAACCAGCGGATTTTAGCTGGGCTTGAGAAAGTCATCCGACATGAAAATAGTAAAAAAACGATTAGTTTATCAGAAATCATCGATTTAAGCATCAAATCGAATGAGAAATACGGAATTTTTTTACAAAAAGAACTTCATTTCTCAACCAATCAGCGGATCGATTTTAACGTTGAAACAGTTTATCCACTTTTAGTCATTATTAATAATCTCGTCGCAAATGCGATCGAAGCAATTTCAACTGAAGGACATATTACAATTAAAACTCGTAAAGCAGAAGATCATCTTATAATTGAGGTGATCGATAACGGAGTTGGAATTAACGAAGATGAAAGAAAAGTGATTTTTGAACCAGGATATACGACGAAGTTTGATGAAAATGGACAAGCTTCTACGGGAATTGGTCTATCACACGTAAAATCTATGGTTCAAGAATTAGGTGGAACGATTGAAGTATTGTCCGACAATCAAGGCACAGCTTTTACAATACAACTCCCAATATCCGGGATTGGAACAAAGGGGTGAAGTTTAATGTTGAACTACTATATATTAGATGATGATATTTCAACACGAAAAATATTAGCACGTATCATCAACGATCAATTATTAGGTGAGGTAATCGGTGAGAATGACCAGCCTCATAAAGCAGTCAAAGAAATTGTAAATCTTCAACCATCTATCGTACTCATAGATCTCCTTATGCCGTTTCAAGACGGGATTGAAACGGTACAACAATTAAAAGAAATGAATTTCTCTGGAAAATTCATTATGATTTCGCAAATTGAAAATAAAGATATGGTCGGAAAAGCGTATGAAGTTGGTGTAGAATACTTTATTCATAAACCTATTAATAAAATCGAAGTCACATCCGTCATTAATAAAGTAATAGAACAAATAAAAATGGAAAAATCGTTACGCACCATTCAAGAAAGTTTATCACTATTTCCTTTTCACGAAAAGCAACCGGTAGATTCAAAGCCAAATTTAGAAACCGTCATGCGCGAAATTTTAACTGATTTAGGCATTTTAGGGGAAAATGGTTGCTTAGACGTAATGGAATTAATGAAGCACCTGAAAAATAGTGAGGAAGACTTTGAAAATATTCCATTAAAAACTTTATATATCGAAGTACTACAAAGCAAAAACCAAGATACGAGTGAAAAAGCAGTTAAAGCCTTTGAACAGCGTCTCCGGCGCGCGATCAATCAGGCATTAACAAACCTTGCATCTTTAGGGTTAACTGATTATATGAACCCTAAATTTGAACTGTACTCATCCAAGTTCTTCGATTTTACTGAAGTACGTTTGAAAATGAACGAATTAGATGAAAAAAATCAGTCTCGCAACCCACGCATTAACATTCGCAAATTTTTATATGCTTTTTACGTAGAAATTCAAGGTCGGATGAAGTAAATCCTTCGTAGAGGAATCATTCTGGCATTTCGATTCCTCTTCTCCCTCTATATTTTTAGATGAGTAATCATTCAGCCATTTTGATTTCTCTCCTCGCTCCCAATCCTCCGTAGAGAAATCATTCCTCAATTCCCTTTCCAAACTTCCAACTTTCCAACTTTCGGCTTACCAACAAGCCAACTAACCCCTGTCCAACTAACCAACTTTTACATCAAATCAACTCGAAACATTGTCAAAACGGTTAATTTTAGAGTAATGTAACAATATTGTAAAAAAGTATTGTTTTTTTCTGTAGGTTTCTGTAACTTCTTATTACCCTATATTTATAATCGTTTAAGAAGTTTGAACTTTCAAACGAAAAAAATAAGGGGGATTTTTAAATGAAGAAGTTATTATTTTCAATCCTAGCTGTCGTACTTGTCATTGGTTTAGCGGCTTGTGGCAGTAGTGAAAGTGGCGGAGATGCACAAGGGGAGTCATCTTTACCTAGTCAATTAATTATTGCAACTGGAGGTACATCAGGAGTTTACTATCCACTTGGTGGAGGAATTGCTCAAATTATTACGAACAATACAAATGTAAGCGCTACCGCACAGACAACAGGAGGATCTGTTGAGAACATGCGCCTATTAGGTTCAAAAGAAGTAGAGTTAGCGTTTGTACAAAATGATATCGCTTATTATGCTGCCAACGATCAGTTAATGTTTGAAGGAACTGCCGTTACAAACTTACAAGGAATGGCAACTTTATACAACGAAACAGTGCAAATCGTATTACCTGAAAATAGCGACATTACAAGTGTTGCAGATTTAGAAGGAAGAAGAGTTTCTGTAGGAGCTCCTGGAAGTGGCGTTGAAGCTAACGCTCGCCAAGTATTAGAAGTTTTCGGTTTAACTTTTGACGATTTAAATTCTCAACATTTAGCTTTCGGTGACTCAGTTTCTAGTATTCAAGACGGTGCATTAGATGCTGCATTCGTAACAGCAGGTGCTCCAACTGCTGCTGTAACTGAACTTTCTGCAACAAGAGGTGTTAAACTTCTAAGTCTTGAAGCTGACAAAATTGCTGAGTTAATTGAAAAATATCCTTTCTATGTTGAAGATACAATCCCTGCGGACACATATCCAGGTGTAGCAGAAACAACTACAGTAGCTGTAAAAGCAATGTTAGCTGTTTCAAGTGACTTACCAGAAGATTTCGTATACGAAGCTACAAAAGCATTATTTGATAATAAGGATCAATTAGTTGCTATTAACCAACGTGCAGCAAGCATTGCTCCGGAAAATGCACTTGAAGGTTTAAGCATTGATTTACACCCTGGCGCATTAAAATTTTTCCAAGAAGAAGGTTTGAAATAATTTAGCTTTGTTCACAAGGCTTGCCTTTCGTTCAATAGTATAAGCAACATCTTGTTTTTTTAAGATAGCCCGATGGTGGAGTAGTTATTAACCTCGGGCTATTTTAATAAACTAACCACCAGTTTCTGTCTACTAACTGATGGTTAGTGGATAGAAACTGGTGATTATTTTTTTGTAATCACAAGTTGGGAGGGCTTCACTTGCAGGAAAAACAACAAAACGTAAACAAAGAAATGTCAGAAAAAGAACAACAAGAGCTTTTAAAAAAGTATGACAAAGAATCACGCTTTCGAAACTACACAGGGATTTTAAAATGGATTGTGACCATTGGAGCAATCTCCTTTTCATGTTTCCAATTGTATACAGCTATTTTCGGAACGTTAGCCTCACAACTTCAACGTTCTGTCCATTTAACCTTTGCTCTTGCGCTTATTTTTCTACTTTATCCTATGCATAAAAAAGCGAAGAAAAATAGTTTACCACTATATGACGGTATTCTCGTTTTAGTCAGTATTTATGTCGGTTTATATTGGACGATGCAATATAGTGAACTTGTTCAACGTGCCGGAATGTACAATACCCATGATTTCATTGTGGGCGGTCTCGCCATTTTGCTCGTCTTAGAAGCAGCAAGACGTGTTGTTGGCTTGCCGATCGTCGTTATCGCTGCAACATTTTTGCTTTATGCTCTCTATGGAAACTACATGCCTGGCTTTTTAGAGCACCGCGGTGTAAGTCTCGAACGTTTAATTAGTCATATGTATTACACCCTTGACGGGATTTTAGGAACGCCCATCGGAGTATCGGCAACATTTATTTTCCTATTCCTTTTATTTGGATCGTTTTTAGTAAAAACAGGAGTCGGACAATACTTTAATGATCTTGCTCTTTTAGTGGCTGGGAGACAAGTAGGTGGACCGGCAAAAGTAGCGATTTTCTCTAGTGCATTGCAAGGTACGATTAGCGGGAGCTCTGTAGCTAACGTTGTTACTTCTGGTTCATTTACGATTCCAATGATGAGAAAAACCGGCTACAGTAAAGAATTTGCCGGTGGTGTTGAAGCCGCTTCTTCTACGGGTGGACAATTAATGCCACCAATTATGGGAGCTGCCGCCTTCTTAATGGCGGAGTTTACAGGAATCTCTTATTGGGATATTGCAAAAGCGGCCTTAGTTCCAGCGCTCCTATATTTTTCTGGAATTTGGATCATGGTCCATTTAGAAGCAAAACGGATTGGCCTAAGGGGCTTATCAAAAGAAGAACTACCAGATAAAAAAGAAGTATTGAAAAAGATTTACTTATTAGCACCGCTTTTTGTCATTATCGGCTTATTAATGTCAGGTTTTTCACCAATTCGTGCCGCCCTATTCGGTATTTTAAGTGTTATTTTAGTTGGGGCGATTCGCAAAGAAACAAGACTTTCGATCAAAGACATATTACAAGCACTTGAAAACGGTGCTCGTACTGCCTTAGGTGTTGCTGCTGCAACTGCTGCTGCAGGTATGATCGTCGGAGTTGTTACCTTAACGGGACTTGGCCTAAAATTTGCTAGTGGATTAATCGATTTATCAAATGGAATTTTATTACTAACACTGTTTTTTACAATGATTGCCTCCATCATTCTAGGAATGGGGTCACCAACAACCGCAAACTACATTATTACATCAACAATGGCCGCACCAGCGATTATTTTATTACTGTCTGAGCCTGGAGCGCCTGAAATTAGTATGGCAGTTCTGTTATCTGCACATATGTTTGCTTTTTACTTTGGTATTGTGGCAGATATTACGCCACCAGTTGCGCTTGCCGCGTTTGCCGCCTGCGGGGTATCAAAAGGGCGACCAATTAAAACCGGGGTTATTGCATCGAAACTTGCAATTGCAGCCTTTTTAATTCCATATATTTTCGTACTTTCACCTGAACTATTTTTAATCGATACAACATTTATCCAAGGAACACTCGTCATTGGAACATCATTAATCGGAATGATTGGTATCGGTTCAGGAGTTATGGGCTATTTATTACGTCCGATGAAAGCTATTGAAAGAATCATTGGTGCGGTTGGTGGATTAATGCTCATCTACCCTGACATCTATTTTGACTTAATTGGTGTTGTATTACTTGGAACACTGCTGGTGCTACAAATTGTGAAGTCAAAGAAAAACCAACCACTTAAATATGCTAGTTAATGAGTTTGAAACCAAGTAGCTAAAAAATTGTCTAAACTAAATTCAATTCTAATAAGAGGTGGATAAAATGACAACAACAACTACTACTCCAAACGAACAGAAAAAAAAGAACGAAGAAAGTAAAGCAAGTTTGCTTGATTCAACGCAAATTGTCATAAAAGAAGCGTTAACAAAATTAGGTTATTCTAATGAAATGTTTGAGCTATTAAAAGAGCCTCTCAGAATGCTAACTGTAAGAATTCCAGTGCGCATGGACGACGGTAACGTTAAAGTGTTTACTGGTTACCGCGCACAGCACTGTGATGCCGTTGGTCCGACGAAAGGTGGTGTTCGCTTCCATCCGGAGGTTAATGCTGAAGAAGTCACAGCCTTATCGATCTGGATGAGCCTGAAATGTGGAATCGTTGACCTTCCATATGGTGGCGGTAAAGGTGGTATCGTTTGTGATCCCCGCGAAATGTCGTTTGCCGAAGTTGAACGATTAAGTCGTGGCTATGTTCGTGCAATTAGCCAACTTGTTGGACCTACAAAAGACATTCCAGCACCCGACGTTTTTACAAACTCGCAAATTATGGGTTGGATGATGGATGAATACAGCAGAATTCGTGAATTTGACTCTCCTGGTTTCATTACAGGTAAACCACTCGTTCTCGGTGGCTCACATGGTCGTGAAACCGCAACTGCTCGCGGTGTCGTTCACTGTATTGAAGAAGCGGCTAAATGTAAAAACATCGACTTAACAGGAGCTAAAGTAGTTGTTCAAGGCTTCGGTAATGCCGGTAGCTTTTTAGCAAAATTTATGCATGACGCCGGTGCAACGGTGATCGGAATTTCTGATGCCTATGGCGCTCTTTATAAAGAAGAAGGACTTGATATCGAATACCTTCTTGACCGTCGTGACTCTTTTGGAACAGTGACGAAGTTATTTAAAAACACAATTTCAAACGAAGAACTATTGCAACTTCCTTGTGATATTCTCGTTCCGGCAGCAATTTCAAATCAAATTACGGTTGATAACGCTCATAAAATTAATGCAAAAGTTGTTGT
>SKSA01000379.1 GCA_007118195.1 Anaerobacillus sp.
CACTCTTCACTCAAAACTAAAAAGGGCGACCCGAAGTCGCCCTTTTAGTTTGCACTTTCATATGCTTGTTGGAATTTTTGAATATCACCTGCGCCCATGAATAGTAACACACTTGAGCGGTGTACCTTTAGTTGGTTGATATCACTTTCTTTAATAAGCTTGGCGTTAGGGATCAAATTTTGTAAGTCATTGATGGTTAATGTACTGCTATTTTCTCTTGCAGAAGAAAAAATGTCACATAAATACACTTGATCGGCTTTACGTAAGCTTTCCGCAAACTCCTCTAAAAACGCTTTAGTTCTTGTAAACGTATGCGGCTGAAAAATCGCAACGACTTCCCGATTCGGATATTTCTGTTTTGTTGCATCAATTGTTGCTGAAATTTCAGTTGGGTGGTGCGCGTAATCATCAATTAAAATTTGCTCTCCAAATGGCTTTTCACTAAACCGTCGCTTAACTCCAGGAAATGTTCTTAATTGATTTGAAATCACTTGCATTGGTACATCTTCATAGTGGCAAAGAGCAATAACTGCTAATGCATTTTTTACATTATGGTCTCCGTACCCTGGGATCGTAAACGTCCCGTAAAAAGTATTACGAACTGAGACATCAAATGTTGTTCCTTCACTAGACACTTGAATGTTCGTTCCTTGAAAATCATTATCTTCTTCAAGACCATAAAATACAACGGGTACTTGGGCTTGAATTTTCTGTAAATGAACATCATCACCACAAGCAATGATCGCCTTTTTCACTTGCATTGCCATTTCTTGAAACGCATCAAAAACATCATCTACGTCTTTAAAATAATCAGGATGATCAAAATCAATATTCGTCATAATCGAATAATCCGGCTTATAATGCAAAAAATGTCGACGGTATTCACAAGCCTCAAATACGAAATATTCGCTATTTTCTTCCCCTTTACCTGTTCCGTCACCAATTAAATAAGATGTAGGTTTTGCTGCCCCTAAAACGTGAGAAAGTAAGCCTGTCGTAGACGTTTTCCCATGAGAACCTGTAACGGCGACACTCGTAAAGTTTTCGATAAACTCCCCTAAAAATAAAGGATATTTGTGAACCGTCATCGATTTTTCAAGAGCTTCTGATATCTCCTCATGCTCCTCATTATAAGCAGGTGAAGCTATGATCGTTTGCCCGCTTTGAATATTACTTTTTTCAAACGGTAAAATTTTAATTCCCTTTTCTTCTAAAGGTTTTTGCGTAAAAAATACTTTATCAACATCAGAACCTTGTACTTTAAATTTCATATCATGTAACACTTGAGCTAGCGCACTCATCCCGGACCCTTTAATTCCGATAAAATGGTAGACTGTCATATATTGGACCTCCACACTACTGTATTAACCTTTTTATTTTATGCATCCTTAACATTTCAAAACCTAATTTATGAATACTCATTTCAGTTTATAATATTCCTCAATTAAGTATATGCCTAATATGTATAAATGTTATTTTTTTGAACACATCCTGAATTATTATAACAGAAAATGTATTGCATCACCATATTTGAAAGTTAATTGCAGGCCTGTATTCTAATAACGTTTCGTTTACGGGAGTAATTCCAAAGCCCTATTTTCCTATTATTATTTTAACCAATATTGGGAAAGTTCATTAATCCCGTCATAAAATTAAGGATGTTTTTAAAAAAATATGCATGTAATAAGGCCTAAAAAGCAACAATGTTTACGAAAAAAACTATCAAAAAATAAGAAATGGCTGTCCGATAAGACAGCGCCCTTTTGTACTAATATTTATATCGTTTTGTTTTTCACCTGATTTTGTATTCTTTGTGAAAATAACGTAATACCGTAAGCAAAGAAGGCAACGAAAAGATAAAGAATGATATAAAATAATGCAGTTGAATTTAAAAATATTAAAATAATAGAAAAAAATGAAAAAGTCGATACGGCAACTGCTAAAAATAAATTTCCTTTACCGAATGCACAGGCACAACCTTGCCCTATAAATAGTAATGGAAAAATGAGTAATAACCCGATCACAAATAGCCCTTTACCATCCTCAATAGTGAATATATTCGTAAATGATACCATTGCAAATAGCCACATAATAACCGTTGGTACAAATGTAGTAATTAAACTTGTTTTCGTAAATTTCACCTATATTCCCCCTCCACTTTATTCCAATCTTTTATAGTTCACACTAGCAACCCTTATAATGACAAGCCACTATCGCTCAAAAAAACAAGGCAATCCCAATCATAAATTACAGTCACCCCTAACACTAAATAGACAGTACACGGTCATGCACTTCTTCAATATAGTACGGTTAATAGGTGAGCTGACAAATTAGGGACAGCCTCGTTTATAGATTTTACTACTAGTCAATTTTTTCAAGGCGTGGATTAGGGCGATATTTACGACCTGTTTTCGCCTGATGCTTACCATTTAAAAGAACATTATCTCCAGTGAAACCAATATTGATCTTTAATAAGCTACTTCCGACACCATATATATCAACAGGAACTCCTCTTTTTTCATATTCCTCAATTCGTTTAGCATCAAATCCGCCAGAACCTATAATCTTTACATGTTGGAACCCTTCGTCATCTAAAGCTTTTCGAAGAGCAAAAATAAGTTCAGGATTTGCACCACGAGGATCGAACGAACCTAACACATCAGGATTTCTGAAGAAGTATTGATCAACCATTGTTTTTGAAGTATCAATTCGAACCCCTTTTAATTCCTCACCAAACTCTCGTGCTACACTTAACGCATCAGTTATAACATCATTGTTGTAATCAACAAGTGCCATTAAATCATCTTCTGGAAATGTTTCTCTATACGCATGAGTTGCTGCGACAACATCTCCTTCAAAAAGTTGAATTAATGCATGCGGCATCGTTCCCATTCCTTTTTTTCCCCACCATTCATTCATCGCGTGAGTTGCTTGGGCAATGGAACCACCAGTGTATGCAGCATAGCCATCTCCTGCTTGTTGGGTAAAGTGATCATCACGATCTCCCATAAAAATAACTGGTTTTTTTACACCGGATAGACTAGCAGCTTTAACAACATTGTACACATTTGTAGCTACTGAAGTTCTTCGAGCTAAAATCCCATCGATGACTCCTTCTAAATATCCGAAGTTTTGATAAGGACCAGTAATCGTTAAAACTGTTTCAAACGGCTTAATTTTATCACCGTCTTTTAACGAGTATATTTCAAGCTCGTCCACATTTTTCGCAAAAGTTTTAATAAGTGCAATGACCTCATCAGTTCCGCAAAGTACTGCATCTGTTTTTTGAAAAAATTGCATCGTTACCGTATTATCTTTTTTTAACTTCTCAACAATTTCTCGAGTTTTCAAAAAATAAACAGCTGAAAACCAACCTTCTTCCACACGTTCATCAAACTTAAACGTTTTATTGGTCAATCTTTTAATTTTACCTTCTAATTTTAATTTAATTTCTTTCATTATAATACCCCTTGTAATCGCAACGGCTTTTTTAGTTATAATGCCCGTGATGGACATTATATCCTGTCACGGGCACAGTTTAAACATTAATGAAAAATATTTCCTTTATGTTGCTCTAATATTGCTGCTTCAATAATTTCTTTCACATCACACTCGTCTAAATTGGCGAATCCGTGCTTCAGAACGATGAGCATATTTAGTTCATCTTCTGTCAATAAGGAAAGCCATTGAGGAGAAATAGATTTTACTAAGTTTGATAATTGAATCTCTTGCATCGTGACCACTCCTTATAAAAAGTATGGTATAGCTAGACTCATATTACTAACTGACTTAATGTAAATCTGTTGTCTTTCTCACTTACAAACATCCCTTATTCAATTATTACCAATAAAGCACCAACATATTAATCATATAAAACCTTTTATCAGAAAACAAGGTATATTTTTAAAGAAACATACCTTATATATTCTATTTTATATTAATATCAAATGTGATACTAGCTTTTTAAGTATTTAAATTTATGAGTGTTGAGTGGTGAGTTTTGAGTTTTGAGTTTTGAGTTTTGAGTTTTGAGTTTTGAGTTTTGAGTTTTGAGTGGTGAGTTTTGAGTTTTGAGTTCATGTGGGCATCGCTTCGAAGGGGAATTGTTTGTGATTTATTCACGAACAACTCTTAACTCTTAACTCTTAACTCTTAACTCTTAACTCTTAACTCTTAATCCTTAAATGTTTTAAGGGTTTTAGACCCCCACCTCAACGCGTAGCGTAGGTGGGAACTTTTAATCAGGTGGAGTCGAGACTCCATCTGATTTCTCGATGTTAGCTTGCTGAAACGAGTTCGCTTTAAATTTAAAATTTTGAATTTAAAAATACTAAATTAACTCCGAAAGTTCTTCTTCTGAAACGAGGACGTTTCTTGGTTTTGAGCCCATCGCTTCTGAGATTATTCCTCTGGCTTCCATCATGTCAATAAGGCGAGCAGCTCGATTGAAGCCGATCCTAAATCGGCGTTGTAAACTAGAGGAGGACGCCCCTCCTTGCTCAACAACATAATAACATGCTTCTTCAAAAAGATCGTCTTCTTGATCAACGATCTCATTCGCTCTAACAAGATTCTCTTTATCGAACAAATAATTAGGTTTACGTTGTTCTTTTACTAACGCAATGACTCTATCAATTTCCTCGTCTGAAACAAAATTTCCTTGAACTCGAACTGGCTTAGATGCACCATTTTCAAACAGGAGCATATCTCCTTTTCCTAGTAATCGTTCTGCCCCACCTGAGTCAATAATGGTTCTTGAATCAGCTTGTGAAGAAACTGAAAAAGCAATTCGAGTTGGAATATTCGCTTTAATTAAGCCTGTAATAACATCTACCGATGGTCTTTGTGTCGCAACGAGTAAGTGAATTCCGCACGCTCTAGCTTTTTGAGCAATACGACAAATCGATTCTTCGACATCTTGTGGTGATACCATCATTAAATCGGCTAACTCATCGATAACGATAACGATATATGGCATCGCCGGTGTTGGATCGTCATCTTTTTTCATCACTTCATTGTATCGTTTAATATCACGAACACCATTTTGAACGAACAATTCATAGCGGCGTTCCATTTCTTCAACTGCCCACTTTAAAGCGACCGTCGCCTGTTTAGCATCTGTTATAACGGGAGTTATAAGATGCGGTATGTCATTGTACGGAGCAAGTTCAACCATTTTCGGATCGACTAGCATCAGCTTTACTTCATCAGGTGTCGCTTTAAACATAATACTTATTAAAATCGAATTTATGCATACACTTTTTCCTGATCCAGTCGACCCAGCAATTAAACCATGTGGCATTTTTTGAATGTCCGTGATAATAGGTTTACCAGCAATATCTAATCCCATCGCAACTGTAAGTGGAGAAAGATTTTTTTGAAACTCACCGCTACGCAAAATCTCTCTAATGACCACAGGTTCACTCACATCGTTTGGTACTTCGATACCAATTGCATTTCTCCCAGGAATCGGTGCTTCGATCCGAATATCTTTAGCCGCTAAACTTAACTTAATGTCATCTGTTAGACCAGTTACTTTACTCACTTTCACACCAGGTTCAGGCTGAATTTCAAAACGAGTAACTGATGGACCTTTCGTTACACCGACAACTTTAGCATTTACATTAAAATTTGCTAGCGTCATTTCAAGAATCTCTCGTTTCTCATTTAACCAATGATGACTATCTTCTTGCTTTTTGGCTGGAATATTTAATAACTGCAATGTCGGAAATTGATAGTTTTTCTGTTGCTGTTCATGACTTTTTCTATGAGCAACCCGATCTTTTTGAAGCATTAGAACATTAAAAGGAACAACCGTTTTATCCGAAGACACTTTCCCTCGTTTACCCTCTTCAGTTTTTATATTATTCAAATTATGTGGTCGTTGTTCAAGCTTTTGACTCGTTTCTTTTTCAAAATTTACATCTTCATTAAGTTTTTTCTCTTCTAAATTTGCAGTTGTTTCTAACTCGTCCTTTTGAATGGGAAATTTCTCTTCATTAAATTTCTCTTCATTAAAATTGTCTTCGTCCTTACACAATAAAGGAACTTCCTCTTGAACTGATGCAGCGACTTCACATTCAAATGATTTTACTTCGTTACAATCTTCTTTGAAGTCGAGTTGATTTATTTCATAACATTCTTCTTCCACATCAACTTGAATCACTTCATAATTATTTTCCTTCAACTCAATATGTTTTATTTCATGGCTATCTTCTTCTAACTCGAATTTTCCTATGTCTGTTGAAACTTCTTTATTTTCACAATGTTCTATTTCTGTTGAAGTACTTTCAATTTCCATTTTTTCATCGTTTTCTATCATGGATTGCTCTTTTTCATCACGATCATTTACCAACAAAGGTTGCTTTTTAAAAGCATAAACTGGTGATGGAATCTCTCGCGCTTTAAAATTAACACCTTGAAATTTTTTTCGCTCTTCACTTTTAACAGAAACCACTTTTGGTTGTTGTTCCGTTTGTAGTTGAGGGGTAAAAGAAACCGTTCTTTGTTTGTGATTTTGAAGTCTAGTTTCTGTTTTTCTCGTCATTTTTGGATTAGGTTCGTTTTTATGTATAGAGGTTGGTTTATTCAATCCTTTTTCTCTATCATCAGCAATGATCGGAAAACGAAACTTTCCTTGCTTAGGATATTGGTGAATCATTTTCGCCTCTGACTCATTATCGGTTTTAATTCGACCGTAATACTGCTTTCGTTCATGACGAGTATGAATATGTTCATTTTCTTCTCCGAATAAAAACGAATGCAATTTTTTGTAACCTATTTTTAACTTCTTAAACATGAAATCACCTTTTCTAAAATGTTGAATTTACGATGTAGATTTTTGAATTTGAGTTAATATACATGTTGTATTTTTCTTCATCTCATTCAAAACTTCAAGACTGATATATACTAGTTTCATCATAACGCAAAAAAGGAAAAAACCACTAGTTTTTTCTAGTGATTAATGGGAGATTGTGAAATTATACCTAATTTCGACATATTAGAAAAGGGGGATTTGAAATATTTTCATATATCATCATCATAGAAACAAAGTGTCAGGCAGAAAAGTTGGCTGACACTTTTTAACAATTACTCTTCTTCAAAATACTGTTGAAACTTTTCGTCTGCTTTTTCTTTATTTTCTTGAAAATATGGATTGTTTTCTGTAGCGTTTTTAGGGTCAAGATTTGTTTTTATGACTAAAGAAGGGCTCCCGGTCGGTTCAGCAATCACTCGGTCATTAAGTTGGTCAAAATCAGGAATTTCTTTATTATTGGTTTTACTGTTAGGCATCATTTCACCCCCTTTTTTGTAGGGTGTGATTTCTTTTTTAAAAATATTTAATTAATTTCCATTTCTTTTTTCCACTTTTATCTTTAATTTAATGAATTTCATAATTTAATGTTCTCGCCATTAAGTAACTATAGGTAGTTGCGTTAAACCGCTCGCAACTACCTATAGTTTGATATGGCTCAATTTAGGTAATTATGAAATTCACTCAATTAACTTCCATTTTTTCTTTTTCTCTTTTTTATTTTCATTTTCGTTATTTTCTTCACCCTTTTTCTCTTCATTATTTTCTTCGTTATTATTCTCTTCGTTATACTCTATATTTACTTGATTACCGAAAATAATTTCATATCCAATAATTATTTCGCCAGCATCAATTTTTGCATTTGCTTGATGGCCCTTATGAATTGAAGGCCCAAATTTAATAGAAGCTCAGTCAGCAACATGATTAATTTTTATATTTATATTAGGTGGAAAACGATATTTTTTCACCGCTATTCCTCCTTTCTCCTATCAATATATGTTCTGGAGGACAAACCTAGTTTGGTTAATCATCACTATTAAACAAAAAATGTACCTCGTCTAACTATGTAGCTTTTTCATACAAAACCCTCATGACGGCATGCCTGCCGTCACCATCTAGAATGTAAATGCTGGCCAAGTTCTCTCGCTTCGCTGTAAACTTCTAACGAATTTTAGAGGCTCGCTCGAAAAACTCGGC
>SKSA01000302.1 GCA_007118195.1 Anaerobacillus sp.
TAAAAATTATCGGTGAAGATGTACAGAAACGGAATTTTTCAAAAGTAGAAAAAATAGAATTAATTGTAGGGGAAGTTAGTAACGCGATGCCTGATGCATTAGAGATGGCACTGGAGATTTATAAAACACAATCTATTCCTTTTTTGGACAAGAATACGAAACTAGTAATTATTAGCGAAGAAGCAAAAGCAAGATGCTACGTTTGTGAATTAGAATACATCCCAGAAAAAAGGTTAGCTGTTTGCCCTACCTGTTGTATGCCAAGTGGAGAGTTAATTTCAGGAGAAACGTTTAAAGTTTATTCATATGAGGGGAGTTAAATTAGATGAAAATTACATTAAATGAAGATGTATTATCCGACAACAATAGTGCTGCTAGTTTTTTGAGAGAGCAATTTAGGAAAAGTGAAACGCTTGTCATTAATTTGATGAGCTCACCTGGTGCAGGAAAAACAACGTTATTAGAAAGGACGATTCAAGAGCTAGCCAATGACTTTCGAATTGGTGTCATTGAAGGAGATTTAGCGACTGAAATAGATGCTGACCGTATACGCGCTGCAGGAGCTCGTGCGGTCCAAATTAATACAAACGGTGGTTGTCATCTAGATGCAAGAATGGTAGCTAAAACGATTCCAGACTTTAATTTAGAAGAGATAGATATTTTATTCATCGAAAATGTCGGAAACTTAGTTTGTCCTTCGGGGTATGATCTCGGGCAAAAACATAAAGTGGCCATTTTAAGTGTTCCTGAAGGGAACGATAAAATTCCTAAATATCCAGTCATGTTTCGGCGCACAGAGCTCGTACTTTTAAATAAAGTAGATTTGCTTCCTTATTTAAATTTTGATGTTGATACTGCTATAAAAGATTTAAATGGAATTAATCCATATTCAAAATTAATGAGCGTATCAGCGACAACTGGTGAGGGAATTGAAGCTTGGGTTAGTTGGGTTAAAGAAGCTTATGAAACTCGGTAAAGCTGTCAAAATTGTAGTGAAAGGGCGTGTTCAAGGAGTTGGATTCCGCCCATTTGTATTTTCTATTGCAAAAAAGTACTCCATTAAAGGAACGGTTCAAAACAATATGGATGGTGTGATCATAATAGCCGAAGGGTCTGCTGTTAACCTTCATCGCTTTATCGAACAGTTACAAAATAATCAGCCACGATTAGCAAGAATCGATCAGCTTTTGATAGAAGAGGCAACCTTCAAAAAATATCAAAACTTCACCATTATAGAAAGTGACCGTAAAGGAAAATCCTCACTTGTCATCCCTGTAGATGCCAGTGTTTGCCCTGAATGTATCGCAGAAATGACAGATGAAGCTGATTTTCGTTATAACTATCCATTTATTAATTGCACCGAGTGTGGACCGAGGTACACAATTATTAAAGCGTTACCATATGATCGTCCCTTTACGACGATGAAGGAATTTAAAATGTGCCCCAATTGTAAAGGAGAGTATGAAGACCCTCTTAATCGTCGGCATCATGCTCAGCCAATTGCTTGTCCGAGCTGTGGCCCCAAGCTTTCGTTACTTTCAATGAAAGGAACTGTGATCAACACAGGAAAAAGTGCACTGGAGAAGTGTAAAAGCCTCTTAGCGAAAGGAGCGATTGTCGCAATCAAGGGGATCGGTGGCTTTCATCTTGCTTGTGATGCAACAAATGAAACTGCTGTTATTGAACTAAGAAATAGGAAGAAACGTCCCAATCGACCGCTTGCAGTCATGACTAACGCACTTAATACGTTAGAAAAAATAACGGATCTGTCGGAGGCTGAAAAGCACTTACTCTATTCTCCAGAATCGCCGATTGTCATCGTTGAAAAAAATAATCATCAATTGATTCCGGAGTGTGTTACTCCAGGAATGAAAACGGTGGGTGTAATGTTACCTTATACACCGCTACACAAATTGCTTTTTATGAAGGCTGATTATGAAATGTTAGTGATGACAAGCGCTAACCCGTCTGGATTACCGATGTTATATAAAGAAGAGGAAGCAATTTCATATTTAAACGGAATTGCCGATTTTATTTTAACTTCTGATAGAGAAATAGAGCATCCACTTGATGATTCCGTAGTTCAAGTCGTAAATAATGAGCTTCAGTTTTTTAGGCGAGCTAGGGGATACGTACCAGACCCATTTTTTATAGATACTAGTATTAACGGCATCGTAGCATTAGGTCCACAACAAAAAAATACGTTTGCCCTCGGTCGAGGTGAGCAAATTTTTATCGGGCCGCACATAGGGGATATGGGGAGTGTCGAAGTAAAAGATCATTTTTTACATGAACTTAATCATTTAATGAAGTGGTTAGGGATAAAGCAAGAAGTCATTGCTGTTGACAGGCACCCTAATTATGAAACTAGTATGTTAGCCGGAGAAATGGAATGTAATCGTATTATTAAAGTCCAGCATCATCATGCTCACCACGTTTCGTGTATGGTTGATAATCAGTTAAAAGAGGCTTGCATCGGAATTATTTTAGATGGAACAGGCTACGGTGATGATGATAATATTTGGGGGTTTGAACTTTTGTACGGTGATGCCCTTAATTATGAAAGATTAGGTCATATATCATATTATCCATTACCAGGTGGAGAAAAGGCGGTAAAAGAACCTTGGCGCAACGCCGTTAGTTTGGTGTTATCCCACTATGAAGATGGTTTAAGTGATTTACAAAAACTTTTTCCTGACAAAACCTCAGAAATTGAGACCATTCAACGAATGTTGAAACAAAATCTTAATAGTCCACTGACGGGAACATGCGGTAGGTTATTTGATGCCGTTAGTGCTTTATTAAAAATTTGCGATATATCTACGTATGAGGGTGAGGCTGCGATTCGTTTATCGGAATTAAGCGATGAAACAGAGTGGGTTAACGATTATTACCATTTTAATGTTGTTGAGAACAGAGGCTTACTAGAAATTTCTCTTAAAGAAATGGTTATAGAATTAATGCAAGATATTCAGCAAAGAATTGAACAAAAGCGAATTGTACAAAAGTTTCACCGTACTATTGTAGAAATGTGTTTAGGGTTACTTATGAAAGCAATTGAGCAAAGGCCGTATCTAAATAAAAAAGTCGTTTTATCTGGTGGTAGTTTTCATAATCGCTTCCTTTTGTATCATCTAGTGAAGCTATTAAAAGAAAATGGCTTTGAAGTTTTTACACATAAAAAAGTACCGTGCAATGATGGAGGAGTTTCATTAGGTCAGTTAGTCATAGCAAGCGCTCAAACAACGTACAAGAAGGGGGAGTAACACACATGTGTGTAGGAGTACCAGCAAAGATTATAAAAGTTGATGAGTATTCAGCGGTCGTTGATGTTATGGGCTCAAAAATGACGGTTGGGATTATTTTTATTCCTGAAGTAAAGCTAGACGATTATGTGATCGTGCATGCAGGACAGGCGATGTCGATTGTTGACGAAGAGTATGCGAAAGCAAGCATTGAAGAATGGAGGAAGATGGTCAATGAACGAGACGCTTAAACAGTTTTCTAGTAGTACGATTAGTAAAGCACTACTAAAACAAATCGAGCAAAAAGCGGGAGTATATAAAGAAAAGTTTGGTCGTGAGCCGGCATTAATGGAAGTTTGTGGCTCACATACGATGGCGGTCGCAAAAACGGGAGTAAAAAAGTTACTCGCTGGAAAAGTGAAATTAATTTCAGGACCTGGTTGCCCAGTTTGTGTTACTGATCAAAAATCAATAGATGCAATGATTCAATTAGCCGAAAGTGATGACCGAATTATTTGCACGTTCGGAGACATGGTGCGTGTTCCAGGAACAACTCGAGCATTAATAGATGCGAAAACAGACGGGAAAGATGTTCGAGTTGTTTATTCGCCTAGTGATGCCGTAGAAATTGCCAAAGAAAATCCGGAAAAACAAGTCGTTTTTTTAGGGATTGGTTTTGAAACAACGATTCCAGTATTAGCCGTAGCATTAAAAAAAGCGGATGATGAAATGGTAAAGAATTTTTCGATGTGGGTCACTACGAAGTTAGTTGAACCGATATTAAGAAAGTTACTGAACGAAGGAGATGTTCTAGTCGACGCTTTATTGTTACCTGGTCACGTATCAATTGTTCTAGGAAAACATCATTATCAATACTTAGTAGATGAGTACCGTGTTCCAGGAGTGATTTGTGGTTTTGAACCTGTAGAGCTTTTAAGTGGAATTTATAAGTCTATAGAACTATTACTAAATGAAAGCCCTGAGATCATCAATTCGCACCAACATGTCGTTCGTGATGAGGGGAATCGTCAAGCTCAACTTATGATCGATCAGTACTTTCAAGGTTGTGATGAAGCTTGGCGTGGTATAGGAGTGATTGAGAATAGTGGTTTAGATATTCGTGACAAATACATTCACTTAAATGCGAAATCTCGTTTTGATATTAAAGCAGGTGAACCGAAACGAACAAAATGTCGCTGTGGTGAGATTATTAGAGGGTTGATACCACCTGAGGAATGTAACTTATTTGCTAAAGCTTGTACACCTATTAATCCGGTCGGACCTTGTATGGTTTCGAGTGAAGGAAGTTGTGCAGCATCGTACCAATTTTTGAGGGAGGAATAATCATGGTTGAAAAAATTAGTCTTGCCCACGGAGACGGTGGCGAACTCGCGCACCAACTTATTCAAGACGTTTTTATAACAACTTTTGGTCATCATGATCAAGCGAAACTAGATGCTGCCATACTGCATATACCTCAAGAAAAGTTAACGATTTCTACGGATAGCTTTGTTATTAAACCAACTTTTTTTCGGGGAGGAAACATAGGGAAACTAGCGATTTGCGGTACGGTTAATGATATTGCAGTTAGTGGTGCTACTCCATTATATATAACGGTCGCTTTTATTCTTGAGGAAGGATTTTCGATTCGGCAACTAAAGGAAATTGTCTTTTCAATGGCCGAAGAAGCTAAGAAGGCAAACGTTCAAATCGTTAGTGGAGACACAAAAGTCGTTGAACGAGGTAGTACAGATGGGATCTTTATTAATACGACAGGGATTGGCGTCGTAAAAACTGAAGAAATGTTACCGCGAAAGATTGATGAACAAGACGTTGTCATAATTAGTGGTACGATTGGCGATCATGGAGTATCAATTTTAAGTGCGAGAGGTGAGCTTGGATTAGTTACTGAACTTAACAGCGACTGTGCTTCTTTAAATGATCTTACAAGGGAAGTTTTAAACGTGTCTAGTCGAGTAAAAATGATGCGAGATCCAACTAGAGGTGGAGTGGCAACAACACTCGTTGAGATTTGTGAAGACTTTAATGTAACTATAGAGATTAATGAAGATACCTTACCTGTGAAAGAGGAAGTAGAAGGAGCATGTGATATATTAGGGTTCGATCCACTGTATTTAGCAAATGAAGGTAAATTGCTAATAATTGTTGCCCAAGAAGATGAAGGAAAGGTGTTAGCTGCGCTAAGAAAGTTTGATATTGGTCGAGAAGCAACAACGATTGGACATGTAAGCGAAGTAAAAACTAATGGTAGATTATTCTTAAAAATGTTGTTAGGCAGTCGACGTCGCTTAAACCGCCTTGCTGGGATGCAATTGCCGAGAATTTGTTAATTCATCAATAAATCAATACGTCGTAACCTTCGCCATGACTTTGTCCATTGGCGAATTTTTTTATTAATTTAATTTTTAATCAGATGATCGGTAGTGTTAAATAAACTTCGGATTGGTGAAAAGGAGAAAGTAATAACAAGAAAAATGCGCCTGTTTGTAAAGTGATATTGTTATAGGGTAGATATCGTTAGGCACAAAATGGGGCCACCCCAAAAATTTGTCAGACACCGTTAGGAACCAAATATAGAACGCTAATAAATTTATTCGTCTATATTTAGTAAGTTCTGCATGGTGTCAGACACTTATGGGCGAGCCCCATTTTTATTTAGAAGGTTTAATGTGTGTGATCATACCGTCTTTATGAATGTACAATGGAATGTCTGGACGGAAGTCGAGAAAACCTTCTTGCATTAAAACATGATAGTTTACTCGAAAATTTGGATCAAAGGTAATAATGGGGGGCTGTTTGAACTGTTTCACATACCCATCAACAGCTCGTTGAACACTATCAAGAATGACTGGTATTTCCTTTTCTTCCTCTTCAAAAATATCAAATGTTTCTTTTGACATATAAAAATTTTTCGTAGGAATACCCCCTAAAATATGAGCAAGTTGTTCAAAATCAATACTATTATCTTCGTTCACTAATATCGTAGTGAACACCCCTTTTGATAAGCTATCTGAAAATGTTATTACTGCGTTTCGGACATCTTGAATGTTAACATCTATGAAAGGATATTGCTTTTTTTTCTTCTTTCGTTTTGACCAGAACATAGAATACCCCTCCCTTCGAGGTGACTCATGTTTCTCAATCCTTAAAATCAGGCATAATATACTTTTTGATCATTTTATAACCTGTAAAACTAGCTAGGCCTATTCCAGTGAAAAGTCCGATGAGTGTAAAAAGAGGATATTTTCCATAAGTCATATCAAAATGAGTTCCTAATTTAAAACCAATAATACAAGAAAGAGCAAACATAATCCCAATACCTAAGTGTAATGAGGAAGCTTTTAAGAGCGTTTCTAAGTTCAGCTTTTGCTTATAAAGTACTTTTTTTATTTCATGTTCCATTCGAAAGGTTACGTTGTTTTCTCTAAAGAAATCATCTAAATGATGCTCAATCGATTGCTCATCATTTTTCAAGAACATAGCTTTCTTTTGATAATCACCTCTAGAATAATGAACGTATACCCACTTTTCCTCATCGATGAATTCAAATTTCTCTTCGAAGTTGTCATGTTTCTTTAATATCGTTCTCTTCATCTTTTATGCCCCCTGGTTCAATCGCTTTTTTTGTTCTTCGACTGCTTTAGCACGAATTTGGTAAGCTTCATCACGGGCATTTTTGAGCAATTGGTCTGTTTCTTCTCTGCACTTCTTACGCATTTCTAATACTTCACGTCTCGTTTCTTCTAATAATTTCGTTTGCTCATCTAACTTTTGTTTTGCTTCTTCTTTATATTGTTCAGTGACAGTAAGTTGGTTTTCGATATGCTTTTTTCGATTATCTAATGCGTCGACAATTTTTTTTAAGCATAACTTGTGAAGGAGCCAAAAGAGAACTGTAAAAATAAACGCTTGATAAAGCATCGTTCCAAGCGCGACTGGAATCCCAAAAATCGTAATATCGCCCATAAATCGATCCTCCTTGTTTAAATTAATGTTGTAGTCTTAAAGAAACATAAACCATCGTTAGCGTAACGAAAATATATGCTTGAAGCGCCCCGATAAATAGTCCAAATGCTAACCAAATTAAAAGTGGAACAGCGGCTAGTATTCCAACAAAAATCCCTTTTTTGATAGAACCTATGAGTAGTAACAACATGATTTCTTTTGCGTACATATTTCCAAAAAGCCGTAACCCCAACGTTAGTGTGTTACTGAATTGTTCCATTATATTGGTAGGTAACAATGCTTTAAACGGCTTAACATAACCGGTGATGTAATGTTTAAACCCTAAAGTTCGAATGTCATTGTAATGGGAATACACAATCATCATAATGGCTAAAGTTATTGGCACATGGGCATCAGATGTTGGTGATTTCCACCAAATTGCGTGATCCTCTCCTGCAATAATCGTAAAAGGAAGCCCTAGTATATTTGCAGTGAAAATATAGAGTAATAGAGTTATTCCGCATGATAGTGTGAACCTATTTCTAGAGGATCCGATCGTATTCCTCATAATATTTTGGACAAATTCGACGAACCATTCGATCACATTTTGACGAGTAGTAGGAATGTTGGACGTCACTGTTTTAGTAGTGAAGTAGACGAATAAAAACACTAGTAGTGAGGCTACTGTAGTAGTAAGGACAATGGAGAGATCGAA
>SKSA01000315.1 GCA_007118195.1 Anaerobacillus sp.
AAAAAAATCAATTAAAAAGGGCAGAGGATATCCCTCTTGCCCTAAAGAATTTCTAAATTTATACGCTTTTTATGATTTGCGCCAGCTGCATACACAACCGAGCGAATCGCTTTCGCAATTCGTCCTTGCTTGCCAATAACTTTTCCCATATCTGATGCATGGACGGATAGTTGTAAAGTCAAGGACTGCTCGTGTTCAACTTCTGTAACACGAACGTCTTCGGGATGATCGACAAGAGCTTTTGCAATGGTTTCGACTAACTCTTTCATTTTTATCATTCCCCTTACGAAAATTAGTAAGAAGCCTACGTTTCTTAAATGTAAAGTACTAAGTACTAATTACTTTTCATTTTTTGCATTGTGTAACTTTTCCATTAAACCAGCGTTTGAGAAAAGGTTACGTACTGTGTCAGAAGGCTTAGCGCCATCAAGCATCCATTTTAAAGCTTTTTCTTCGTTAACCTTAAATTCAACTGGGTTAACTAGTGGGTTGTAAGTGCCAATTTCCTCGATGAAGCGACCATCACGTGGTGCACGAGAGTTAGCAACTACTACACGGTAAAAAGGTGCTTTATTTGAACCCATACGTTTTAGACGAATTTTTACTGCCATTTGTGTTTCACCTCCAAATTTAATTCACACAATTAGGTATATTATCATAAAACTCACTAGTTGAAAACTAGTAAAGTAAAAAAACTTTACAAAAGAAAAGCGAAAGTCCCGGTTAAGACCTGAAAAGCAAATGTTCTGTCCGAAAAAAATGCGCTTTTTCACTTTTTATCGGGCAGGTTATTTGACCTCGAGGGTCTAGGGGCTTGACCTAGATATCACAAAATGTGAGAGCCTACTATTTTACATAAAAGGAAATTTAAATTTCCCCTTTTTCTTTCCTTTAGCCGTCATACCTGACATTTGCTTCATCATTTTTTTCATCTCATCAAATTGCTTAATTAATCGATTCACTTCTTGTATGGAAGTTCCGCTACCTTTAGCAATTCTCTTTCTACGACTTGCATTTAAAATGGTCGGGTTTTCTTTTTCGGCCTTCGTCATTGATCTCACTATAGCTTCAATGTGTCCAATTTGTTTTTCATCCACTTGAACATTTTTTAACCCCTTCATTTTGTTCGCGCCAGGCATCATTCCTAACAATTCATCAAGAGGTCCCATATTACGAACTTGCGCTAACTGTTCAAGGAAGTCATCAAAAGTGATATCAGCAGTTCGCATTTTTTTCTCAAGCTCACGTGCTTTTTCTTCATCAACAGTTGTTTGCGCTTTTTCAATTAAGGTTAAAACGTCACCCATACCTAGAATTCTTGACGCCATACGATCAGGATGGAACGGTTCTAATGCATCTAATTTCTCTCCCATACCCGCAAACTTAACTGGGGTATTAGTGACTGCTTTTACCGAGAGGGCTGCACCACCACGAGTATCACCATCAAGCTTTGTTAAAACAACACCAGTTATATCTAGTTGTTCATTAAAGCTTTCAGCTACATTAACAGCATCTTGTCCTGTCATTGCGTCAACTACAAGTAAAATTTCATCAGGGTTTACTGCTTCCTTAATTTGTTGTAATTCTCCCATTAATGACTCATCAATATGCAGTCGACCTGCAGTATCAACAAGTACATAATCATGATGTTCTTCTTTTGCTTTTTCTATCGCTTGTTTGGCAATTTCTACTGGACTTACTTGATCGCCTAATGAAAATACAGGCATGTCCAATTGACTTCCTAACGTTTCCAGCTGTTTAATCGCCGCTGGACGATAAATGTCAGCAGCTACAAGTAACGGTTTACGATTATAGCTTTTTCGCAAATGATTTGCTAACTTTCCGGTAGTCGTCGTTTTACCAGCACCTTGAAGTCCTACCATCATTACAACTGTTGGTGGTTTTTTAGCAACAGCAATTTTACTTTGCTCGCCACCCATTAACTTTGTAAGTTCTTCGTTAACCACTTTAATGACTTGTTGTCCAGGTGTAAGACTCTTTAACACTTCTTGTCCTACCGCTCTCTCTTTAACACTCGCAATAAAGTCTTTTACAACTTTAAAGTTAACGTCAGCTTCTAGTAATGCTAAACGAACTTCTCGCATCATCGTTTTTACATCTGCTTCAGTAACCTTACCTTTTCCTTTAATTTTACTTAAAGTACTTTGTAAGCGTTCAGCTAAACCTTCAAATGCCATATTTGTCGCCTCCTAGTCTAACCTCTCAAGAGAATCGACGATCAATAATATATTTTTAGTCGTTACGTCTTTCTCTATCGCCGTTTTTAATTTTTCAATAAGCTTCGTACGCTCTTGGAATTTAACGAAAAGTTTGAGCTTTCCTTCATATTCTTCAAGCATATTTTCTGTTCTTTTTATATTATCATAAACGGCTTGACGACTAACTTCAAATTCTTCAGCAATCTCACCTAACGACCAATCGTCGAGGTAATACAACTCCATGTATTTTCGTTGCTTCGTAGTTAGTAAGCTTTGATAAAAATCAAAAAGATAATTCATTCTAAGCGTTTTTTCTAACACGAAAACACCCCCCTGTTAAGTGAAATGCCTTTACAAGAATATATAATACACGACTTCAAAATTAGTGTCAAGTTTTTTTCTTAACAGTTATGAGTTTTGAGTTTTGAGTTTTGAGTTAAATGTTAGTAACGCTTCGAAAGCCTTAGCTAACACAACTCAACACTCTTCACTCAAAACTCAACACTAAATTACTCCGTTTCCGCTTCCTCCAACACTTCAGAAAATAACCCGTATACGAACTGTTCTGCGTCAAACTCTTGTAGGTCGTCGACTTTTTCTCCTAAGCCTACGAATTTGACTGGGATATCTAATTCATGGCGAATTGCTAGTACTATTCCACCTTTGGCTGTACCGTCAAGCTTTGTAAGAACAATTCCTGATACATCAGTGGCTTTTCCGAACGTTTTCGCCTGGTTCATCGCATTTTGGCCAGTAGTTGCATCTAAGACTAATAAAACTTCATGAGGAGCACCAGGGACCTCTCTCTCAATGACTCGTTTTACTTTTTCTAGTTCATTCATTAAGTTAACTTTATTTTGTAACCTACCTGCCGTATCACACAAAAGAACATCAACACCACGAGATTTAGCTGCTTGAACAGCATCGAACATAACCGCAGCAGGATCAGAACCAGATTGCTGTTTAATTACATCAACACCAACACGTTCTCCCCAAGCTTCAAGTTGCTCTATAGCTCCAGCTCGAAAAGTGTCACCAGCTGCAAGTAGTACAGATTTTCCTTCCTGTTTAAATTTATTTGCTAACTTACCGATCGTTGTCGTTTTACCTACACCGTTAACTCCTACGAACAAGATCACCGTCATTCCACTTTCTTGAACATTTACTTTCCCATCTTCTTCTGACTTTTGTAAGAGTTCAGCAAGCTTTTCAGAAATTACTGGTTGAAGTTCCTCAGAACTTTTAATATTGCGTGTTCTAGCAACATCTTTAAGTTCATCGATAAGTTCCATCACTGTAACTACTCCAACATCAGCACTAATTAAAAGTTCTTCTAACTCTTCGAAAAACTCTTCATCTACACTTCGATAGTTTTTTACAAGATCATTCATCGCACCAACAAAACTGTCTCTCGTTTTCGATAAACCGTCTTTAAATTTCTCTGTTACTGTATCTGTTTGCTTCGTAATTTTTTCTTTAAGCTTTTTAAAAAAACTCATCTTTTATCCTCCTAAATATTAAAGTTTTGAGTTTTGAGTTTTGAGTTTTGAAAGCATCGCTTCGAAGTTTCGCTTTCATCAACTCACCACTCAACAGTCTTCACTCAAAACTCTTATCTGTTAACTGAACTTCTAACTAGGTTGTAATTAATTCTTTTGTTTCTTCTAATCTGACTGATACTAGCTTTGATACTCCCGATTCTTGCATTGTAACTCCATAAAGAACATCTGCTTCTTCCATCGTACCTTTTCTATGGGTAACGACGATGAATTGAGTTTCTTTACTAAAATCTTTTAAATAATTAGCAAAGCGACTAACATTTGCTTCATCGAGTGCTGCTTCTACCTCATCTAATACGCAAAATGGAACAGGCCTAACTTTTAATATAGCAAATAAAAGTGCAATAGCAGTTAGTGCACGCTCACCACCAGATAACAATCCTAAATGCTGAAGTTTTTTTCCGGGGGGTTGGGCCACTATATCAACCCCTGTTTCTAAAATGTTTTCTGGATGATTAAGTTGAAGGTCAGCTTGTCCTCCACCAAAAAGCTCTTTAAATACATTTTGAAACTGACTTTTAATTTGTAAAAATGTCGCTTCAAAGCGTGTCGACATTTCTTCATCCATTTCTTTAATTACACGATATAACGTCTCTTTTGCTTCCTGTAAATCTCTTTTTTGCTCATTTAAAAAAGAAAAACGTTCTGATACACGAGTATATTCTTCAATGGCTCCCAAATTTACCGTCCCTAGCTCATCAATCGCTAGTTTAATGAGCTTCACTTTTTCTTTTGCCGCCTTTGCCTCAAGCGTTAACGGGTATTTTGCTTTAGCAGCCTCAAAACTAATCTCATAGTCACTAGAAAGCTTTTTTAGACGATTTTCAAGTTCAACATCTAAACGTGTAACTTTGACTTCTTCTGTATGAAGATAATCGGCTAGCTGTTTTTGAGTGCGCTTTTTTTCCTTTAACTCTTTTTCTAAGTCGTCATGAGCCGTCTGTAAATCTATTCTCTCTTGCCGTCGTTCTTGTATCAGCTTAAATGTGAGATCTTTCTCATAGCGTTTTTTCTCTATGATTTCATCAAGAGATTCTTCTCCTGTTGTGTTAGTATTCATCTCCCTTTCTAATAACCAATATCCCTCCTCTGTTTCCTTCAAATCTATTTCTAATGTTGATAACTCGCCTTTTAACGTTTGAACACGCTCTTGTTGATTATGATATTGTTCTTCCTCTTTTGCTACTTTAACCTTTAGATCGGTAATAAATTCATTGAGTGATTGTTTTGATGTTTGTTGTGTTTTCTTTTTCTCAGTCAAAGTTTTCACTTCATTGTCTAGCTGTTCTTTTAACTGTTCTGTTTTAACTAAATTTTCATTAAGGTTCGTTATTTTCGTTTCTATTTCAGTAACTTCAACTTCAAAATTAGCTTTCTCTTTATCATATAAAGACAAACGTTCATTTAAATTATTAACTTCAATTTCATATTCACGAAGACTTGCTTTCAACTCGCGCTCTTCATTTCTTAGCAGTTCTCCATTTTGTCGCAAGCTCTCTAATAAAGCCGCTTTAGACTGGCGTTCTTCTTTTAGTTCGTTGACTTTATGCTCCATCAACTCTGTTTGCTCTTCTATTTTTGCAAGCTTAGCTTTTAACTCGTCTAGCTCACGTTGTCGCCCTAAAAGCTGGGTCCCTTTTTGTTTTATACTACCACCACTCATCGAACCGCCAGGATTGACTACATCACCTTCCACAGTAACGATACGGTTCTTATATTGAACAATTTTAGCTAATTCATTTGCGCCAACTAAATCTTTAGCTATAATGACATGTCCTAATAAATTAGAAATGACAGCTCGGTACTTCTCATCAAAATCAATAAGTTCAGCTGCAGTTCCTATGAACGATGAATGTTTTTGAAGCCTTTGGCGATCGTATTGTGATAAATCTCTAGGTTTAATGACCGACAGCGGTAAAAAAGTTGCACGACCGTAACGGTGACTCTTTAAAAATTGAATCGCTTGCCTTCCATCCTCTTCAGTTCCGACAACCACATGTTGCATCGCACCACCTAAAGCTGTCTCAATCGCTAATTCTACATGTTGCGGGACATTAATAAGCTCAGCAATCGCTCCTGCTATCCCTTTTAACTTCCCTTCTCTCGCTTTTAAAATTTCTTTTACTCCTTGAAAAAAGCCAGAGAAATCTGCTTGCATCTCCTCTAACACATCTTTACGAGAGCGAATTTTTTGAACAAACCCGAAAGCCTCAAAAAGCTGCGCCTCCATTTGTTCAAACTTTTTTATTACATTTTCGAGTTCCTTACTAGTATTTTGAAACTTAAGAGCATACTCATCTAAAGATTGTTGCTTTTTTAAAATCTTATCTTTTAATGTCTTTTCACTTTTTACTAAGGCGTCTCTTTGCTCTAATAAGGTCTTATTATTATTGTCTAGATGAATACTTTTTTGCTTTCTTTGGCCTAATTGTTCCTCTAAGTACCTTACTTCATTTCGAATCGACGCTTGTTCATTTAAAACCTCAATATAGTCTGCCTTCATTCTCTCGAGTTCCGTTTCAATATCTTCTTCAAAAGAGGCAAGAACTTTTATTTCTTCACGTAATTGTTTACTTGTATCGTTAAGCTGATCTTTATACGTTTTAAGTTTTTCAGTTTCTATCTTTACATTGTCTTCAAAGAAGGACTTCTTTCCTTTTAAATTTTCAATTTTTTCGACCAAATTAGCTTTTGTTTGGTCGTAATTTTTTTTTCTTTCTTTTAAAACTTCTTTTTGACCTTCGTTTTTCTCAAGTTGCTCACTTGTACGTAAAAGAACATCCTGAAGATCATTAATTGATTCGTCAATCGCTTGCACCTTTTCACGAAACTCATCTATTTTTACTTCTTCTACCTTTATTTGTGAAGAAACTTGCAATTGCTCATAAGAAAGTTGTTCTACTTTTTGCTGCTGCTCTTGCCAATGATTATGTAACTGTTCAATTTCGTAAGCTAATAATCCTACTTCAACTTTCTTTAGCTCTTCTTTCTTCTCAAGGTAATCTTTAGCCATAGAAGCCTGTACTTTTAAAGGTTCAACTTGATTTTCTAATTCATGCAAAATATCTTCGACGCGATATAAATTTTCCTGGGTTTCAGCTAATTTTCTTTCAGCCTTTAATTTTCTCGTTTTATATTTTAAAACTCCAGCAGCTTCTTCAAAGATCACTCGTCGTTCTTCTGATTTGCTACTTAAGATTTCTTCAATTTTCCCTTGACCGATAATTGAGTAGGCTTCCCTACCTAATCCAGAATCCATAAACAATTCATGAATATCTTTTAGGCGACAACTTTGTTTATTGATATAATATTCACTTTCCCCAGAACGATAAACACGCCTTGTCACACTCACTTCACTATAATCAATCGCTAAATGATGATCTTCATTATTTAACGTTAACGTTAATTCAGCAAAGTTCAACGGTTTTCTCGAATCACTCCCAGCAAATATTATATCCTCCATTTTTGCTCCTCGAAGTGACTTTGCTGACTGTTCTCCTAACACCCAACGGATTCCATCTGAAATATTACTTTTACCACTTCCATTAGGACCTACGACAGCCGTTACCCCGGGTACAAAATCTATTGATGTCCGTTCAGCAAAGGATTTAAACCCAACAATATCTAATCTTTTGAGGAACATGACTTCCACCTCATTATTATTCTATAGTATAATTTTCATCTTTAACTCATCTATTTTATCATAACTTTTTGGATTAAGTGATGATCTTTACTGTATTAGTTAGAAATTTTATGAAAATCTTTGTTTAGATGTTACAATAATAAATATATGGCTACTTTCATGCGAAACACACATGTCAGCTTGATTGCCACCACCATTTAGTATGTAAATTGTCAGTCGATTTCTCTCTCTGCGCTGTAAAGCTACTGACCGCGGGTCAAAGCTTGTGGGACTTCTTTAGGCTATTCATCGTGCAGCTTTGCAACGAGTAACCGCAGGAGTACAATCGTACCGAATTTAGAGGCTTGTTCGAGAAAGTCGACCGCCAAAGAGTCATATATCATAATCACCTTAAGAGAGGATGCGTATTAAAAATGAATTTAAAAGAGAAAAATCGTCAAAATATTGAGTTTATGATTACAAAAATTAAAGAGAAGCTACAAGTAGTA
>SKSA01000179.1 GCA_007118195.1 Anaerobacillus sp.
ACTGCTTCAATTGTACCTATATCTGTGCGAATCGCAACTACAGAAGGTTCACGTACTATAACACCTTTTCCCTTCACGTATACGAGCGTATTTGCAGTACCTAAATCAATTCCTAAGTCTTTTGAAAAACCACCAAACATCTATGTATCTCCCTTCAATGGAAAGCGTAACCGCTACTTAAATTATGTTGTTCATGAGGTATTATTAAATCCATAACCTTTATTATACTAAAAATAAATGAAAAAGGATAGAAATTTAAAAATGAAATGTAATTGTAAAATTACTGACAATTACTTTGAATGTACAGTTTGCAATTTAAAATTTAAAATTCTTGTGTGTTATGCTTCGGTGTGCAGTTTTGAGTTTTGAGTTTTGAGTGTAACGCTTCGTAGCGAATGTGCAACTTGAAATTTTAAATTTTAAATTTTAAATTGTTGTGTGTAATTCTACGAAGCTTTTGTAGTAAAGCTCCGTAGCTAATGTACAATTTAGAATGTTTATAAGCAATGCTTCGATGTGCCTAATTTAGTTTCCAATTTTTAACTTACAGTTTTCAATTTTGAGTGTTGAGTTTTGAGTTGTTAGAATGTAACGCTTCGAAGCTCAACTTGACTTTTTTAGTTACTAAATAAAAGGTGGTAACTTCGGAGCTACACATACAAAAACTCAACACTCTTCACTCTTAACTCAAAACTTAAACATAACCTTTCTCTTTTAAGCTAATAAATTTTTGATCACCGATAATGATGTGGTCTAAAAGTTCTATGCCTACCACTTTACCGCTCTCAGCAAGACGTTTTGTCACTTCAATATCTTCTCTACTTGGAGCCGGGTCACCGCTAGGGTGGTTATGAAGACATATAATTGATGCTGCCGAATAGCGGAATGCTTCTTTAAATACTTCTCTCGGGTGAACAATCGAAGCGTTTAAGCTACCAATGAAAATCGTTTTTTTGTGAATGACATGATTTTTAGTATTCAAATATAGAGCGACAAAATGTTCTTGGGTTAAAAAACGCATGTCTTCCATCACATAGTTAGACACATCTTCAGGTGAACGAATGATGATGCGACCTTCGATTTGCAACTTATGAACTCTACTTCCTAGTTCAATAGCAGCAAGAAGCTGTACCGCTTTCGTATCACCAATTCCTTTGATTTTTTTTAACTCTTCAACGGTTGATTCTTTTAACAGCTTTAAACCATTAAAATGATGTAGAACCCGTTGTGATAACTGCAACACAGATTCTTGCTTCGTTCCTGTGCCTAAAAGGATAGCAATTAGTTCTTGATTAGATAGAGCATTTGATCCTTCTTTTAAAAGGCGCTCCCTCGGCCTTTCGGCATATGGAAAATCACGAATCATTAATGGTTTCACTTGCATACATACTCCTCCTTTTTTCGGGAGTAGCAACTTCATTGAGGTAACACTAAGGAGGATATTTGATGCAACTCCCGATTACGAATTCAAAGCTTGAAAGTTTTTTAACTCTCTCACTGTCCTCGCTAACGGTAAGCCAACAACGGTAAAATAGCAGCCATGAATTTGATTGACGAAAAGCGCACCTAACCCTTGAATTCCATATGATCCAGCCTTATCAAAAGGCTCGCCACTTGCGATATAACTTTCAATATCACTCTCTTCTAACGGTAAAAAAGATACAATCGTTCTTTCATGAAAAATGACCGTTTTTTCATTGGATATAATTGCTACACCTGTATACACATCATGATTTTTCCCCGAAAGAAGACGGAGCATTTCTTTTGCTTCTTCTTCATTGTTAGGCTTTCCTAAAATTTCGCCATTTATAGAAACAATTGTATCTGCTCCAATAACAATGCTGTCTTCATGAGATAAAAAAACATCGTGTGCTTTTCTTTTTGCAAGTTCCTCAACTACTTGATCTGGCGTTTGGGTTGGTTCAAAAGATTCGTCAACTGAACTAGTGGAAATCGAGAATACGAGCTGCGCCTGTTCGAGCAGCTGTTTACGACGAGGTGAGCCAGAGGCTAAAATGAGTTTTTTCACGAAGATTCTCCTTTGTCAAAATAGATTTTCTTTTCAAGTCGACTGCTTACTTTTGTAAACTAATCGAGCGTTTTAATGCAAAACCTTCATGACAGTCTTGCACCTTCATTTACCTGTCATGTAAATGAGAAGAAAAATTTGTACAAAGGAAACTACTTTTAGAATAACAAATTGTACAAATTTTTCAATTCTTTTTTTGTCTCAAGTTTAACTTTTCTGTTCGCTATCGATTACGGAAAACTTAGAAGTACATCCCCCTCAGTTTTTCGCACCGATTTCTATTTAAATAATAAATCAGAGCCGGCAATTCCTGGTGCTGTCATTTCTTTCGGATCTAAAATTACGTTTAATTCTTCTTCTGACAAAATCCCTTTTTCGATACAAATTTCCCGTACAGGGCGATTTGTTTGAAGTGCTTCTTTAGCAATACGTGCAGCAACTTCATAACCTACGTGCGGATTAATCGCTGTGATGATTCCAACACTTTGCTCGACCATTTCACGGCAACGTTCAATATTTGCAGTAATACCATCAATCGCGAACTCACGGAACACTTTCATCCCGTTTTGGAGAATAGATAGCGATTGGAGTAAGTTAAAAACAAGAACTGGCTCCATAACGTTTAACTCTAACTGTCCTGCTTCTGATGCTAGTGAAATAGTATGGTCATTCCCGATGACTTGAAATGAAATTTGATTGACCACTTCACACATGACAGGATTTACTTTCCCAGGCATAATCGAAGAACCTGCTTGTCTTGGTGGCAAGTTGATTTCATTTAGCCCTGTGAGAGGACCTGAGCTCATTAGTCTTAAATCGTTCGCTATTTTTGATAAGTTAATTGCTAATATTTTCAAGGCACTCGATAACTCTGTGTATGCATCGGTATTTTGCGTGGCATCGACTAAATCATCTGCACTTTTAAACGGTAGTCCTGTATGCTCACTTAAGTATTTTGCTACTAGCTTAATATACTCAGGTAATGCATTTAGGCCTGTTCCAACCGCTGTTGCTCCCATATTAATATCATATAAGTGATCTACGGAATTTTTTATTCTTTTTAAATCTCGAGATAACACCCGTTTGTAAGCACCGAATTCTTGCCCCATGCGAATCGGTACCGCATCTTGCAAATGCGTACGCCCCATTTTTATTACTTGGTCAAATTCCTTTTCCTTTACTTCCATCGTTAAAATTAAATCTTCTAAAGCGCTTGTCAATCCTTTTGCTAAATGCAAGCATGCAATATGTATGGCGGTTGGAAACGTATCGTTCGTCGATTGAGCCATATTCACATGGGTATTTGGGCTGACAACCATATAATCACCTTTCGTACCACCAAGAATTTCAATGGCACGGTTCGCTATTACTTCATTTGCGTTCATGTTAAAAGATGTTCCGGCTCCACCTTGAATGGAATCAACCACAAATTGATTAGATAGCTTTCCTTCGATTACTTCGTCACTTGCACGAGTGATCGCATCGGCAATTTTTTTATTTAATACACCTACATCACGATTAGCCATCGCTGCCGCTTTTTTCACATAACCGAATGCTCGAATCAACTCTTTATGAGGCGGGTATCCTGTAATTGGAAAATTTTCAATTGCTCTTGCTGTTTGGATCCCGTAATAAGCATCCTGTGGTATTTCCTTTTCTCCCATTAAATCCCGTTCAATGCGAACTTCTGACATTTGTTTGGACCTCCCTCTCTCTAAAACCATTTTTTCTATTTTTTTATTATGTACAACATCTTTATTTATAAATTGAATAGAGGAAAATGTCAAAGCAAATTAAACATTTCTAAGTTAATTTCACGACCAGTTGTAGCGATCACTTGAACAGAACGAAATACTCAATGATTTTCGAGCTTTAAGTAGTATAAAAAATATTCACAAAAAAAAAGAGGCTGCTCGTCATTAGCCCCTCAGTTTACGTTATTTTAATGGATTTCATAATGGTGATTAGGCACTGAGATTATCTAGATGAAGTAAACCGTTCTCAGCTAGATGCAGTTAATGTTGCTGCTTTATTAGTATTATGAAATCGACTCATTTAAAAAGTATTTATTAACTGTTCATAAGTCATTAAACCATTGAGTAAATGTTGCTGCATTTGCCAGAGCTCTGCTTCAGAATTTGAAGATGCAAAACTTTGTATGGTCTCATATGCACTTATTAACGCACCTTGAAAGGCGCGGGCTAGCGGTTCTTGAACATCATTATTTGAAAATGCATCACCGAACAATAAAAACTCATCTTGGATACCCTTTAATTCCGCCAACGTTTCTTCTGTTAATAACGAACCGCCGTTAGCAAAACCATTCACTGATAAAAGTGCGAGCTGTTGATAAAGGGCAATGCCCGTCTGTAAAAACGAAGCTTGTTCATCTTTGTCGACAACACCGTTTGCCGACACCGCATATGGCTTCAAATACACTTCTTGTCCATTTGCTTTATAGTTATCACCAATTACTCTCGCTTGTTCACGATCTAATCCTATTCCGATAAATAAGTAAACTGGATCGCTCGTATTCGTTAGTGCTGCAGCAAAACCATTTTCTTGAAGCTCTTGAGCGGATTCATTCCCTTTTGCAAGAAGAGAAAAAGCACCACCTTGGACAACTTCTACAGCTAATATTGGGATTTCGCCTTTCATTGCTACGGTTGGTACTTCAACAGATACTGGAGCTTGTACAGGGTTTGTTACTGCCGTTGGTTCTGAATCGCCAGTAAATATCGTTAACATCATAAACCCGAAACTAACACCAACGATGATCGCTGACATAACAATGCCAATTAACCCTAATGGTAGTGCTTTAAAGCTGAACTCAAACCTCTTTTTCTTTTTTCTTTTTATGTGGGGAAGCTTCGGCGAACGCTCACTTTTGCCATCGTCCCAATACGGCGCTTCGAGTTTGTTTTTATCACGACGCCGCTCACCTAAATCGACGACCTTTGGCGAAGATTGCGATTGTGTATTTTCAGAAAGCACCCATGAAAAATCCTCTTGCTTGTCCTCTTCCTTTGTAGCGGTAATCTCCTGATTTAACAAATCTTCATAAGCATGCTTTTCCTTCTCCAACTCATCGTATGACTTCTCTTTTCCATTCAGCACAATTGAAATTCGCCGGTCGTTCTTCTTAATATTGTCCATCTATTGCCAGCTCCTTTCTATTTTTCAATTTACTATAGTCTATTAATATGGAATGGTAGATAGAACTAGAAATTTAATTTAGAATTTAAAATTCAGAATTATTTTGTGGGTGATTCGCGGATGGTTTGTTAGTTTTGAGTTTTGAGTTTTGAGTTTTGAGTTTTGAGTTGTTTGTGAGTAATTCAGGATGTTGAGTTTTCGGTTTGCTTGTAGGTAGTTCTTTGACGATTATTTCGATTTTGAGTTGTGGGTAGGTAACTCTATTTAATATAAAGGTATCATAGATAGAGGTAAAAAGAATAAGACATTTTGTCGTTTATTTTAATTTTTTCCTTATCAGCTTATGAACGTTACATTCAACGTCTCTAACGAATGGATTCCCACTGAAAAAAGCTCCCCCATCAAATAGGGAAGCACTTGTAATTTTTGATCATGAAAAAAGAGCACGAAAAAATTCGCGCTCTAATAAGTTAGTTGAGTTAAGTAAGTCTTTTACACTAATAAATGTGTTCGTTATTTTTACAATCATTTTATTGATTGTAAAGTGGATTTTCTCTTTCACCAGGTGCTGGATGAATGACTTTCGGTAATTCGTCTTTTAATTGTGGTAGATGTGGATAGTAATAGGTGCTGACTGTCACTAAAAACTCGAGAATATCGGTTTCGTCATCAATCATCACTTTTTCATCTGTGCCAATAAAAGATATTGAATCGATCGCAATAATACGAGGGAGACGATCGATTTCCGCTAAAAATTGAAACAAATCCTCATACGAGTTTGCACGAACCGATAAGAAAGCCGAAATTTGTTTTAACCGTTCACTACTTTCACCTTCGCTCGTATTCTCATCAACCTCTTCTGTTTCAACTAAAACTGCATCGCGATTTTGATCAATATCCATCGATAATATATACGTATTAGAGAGAGCTTCAACACGTTGAAAATCTAAAAGTAATTGGTCAAGAAGTGGTTCAACAGGTAGTTTGCGTTGTAAGTAAGTCGTTTCCTCTTCGATCGTTTCTTCTTCGTCAACACCATTTTCTTTTAAAATCTCTAGCATCTGAAATTCTGTTTCAAGCCTATTTTCTGCATTTGTGCGCTCATTAAATTTAGGAGAAACCATATAAATGTAGCCCCCGCTTAATAAAAGCATTGTAACAGAAACACTAATGATAAGAGTTATCATTGCTTTTTTCGTAAAAGAGAGTTTCATTTAATTATCCTCCTTTACTAAAAATGCCGACCGATCTACCTCTAACTCAAAGTTCGCGACATACCGAGGTAAAAACTCATTTTCTAATTCATCAATAAATTCAATAGTTTCCGTAGTAGTAACGCTATATAAAGTAACCGCTGAAACATAAGCTGATTCGTTAAGAGCAAAGTGATAAGCAGCAACTGAACTCATTTGATCAAAACGAACTTGAAAAACAACTGTGTCAGGGTGATTAAAATCAAAATTAAGAAAATAACCGTATTCCGGTAATAAGAAGACTAACTCACTTAAAAGATCAGAGGTTGGAATGACACTTCTTTCTGTTTTTTCTACTAATGATTTTAAATATTCATAATGAGAAACTGGCTTTTCATCTAACTGTCGTTGGATTACTGCAATTTCTTCAGCGATAGTTGCTCGTTGTGCTTCCAGTTGCTGAATGTCTTTTTGAACGTTATCATTCACTAATTTAAGAGCAAGGAGACCAACTAAAAGAAGTAGAACCATTATTACTGCAATGAGCCAATAGGTCATGTCCTTTTTACGTTTTTCAGAGAGTAAATTAATTTCAACTAACATCGTGGACCTCTTTTTTTAAGGCAAGGCCGACTACTTCGTGAAAGCGTATTGGCACTTGTTCGCCATTCATTGTTTCGACATCTTTATCATGAAGCATATGAACCGAAATATCAAATGCTTGTTGACAGCTAGTAGCGACCTTTTCGATGTACGGATAATCACCCGTAAAAATGATATTTGTAATGCCTAATTTTCCTTGATGAACGGTTGAACGATAAAAGTTCATGATCCGCTCTAGCTCTGTTATTATATCTTGAACTTGTCCATTGATTTCCATTTCGGTTCCTTGCCAAACGATCCCTTCTGATGCTTCATTGATTAATTGCCATTGATCTTCTTCCATCGAAAGCTTAATATTGCGCATAAAAATAGGTTTTTGATCATGGAAAATCGTAATGTTCATTTTTAGTATATCGAGCTGAACGAACAGAAAATGATCTGATTTATTATCACGATCAAGTTCGTGAAAAAGACGGTAATACGATAATGCTGAAATGTCGGCAGCATTCGGCTTGAGCTTTGCTGTTTCTAAAAGATCAGAAAATTGTTGTACCATGTTTTCAGGTGCAGCAATGAGCAAAATATCGCGCTGACCGTCACGTTCTCCTAGGTCATGGACATCTAAAGCAGGCTCGTCAAAAGGTAAATGGATCGATTCACCGATGACTGTATATAGATAACCTTTAAGCTCAACTTTTTTCACGGAAAGTGGTACTTGTTCTTTACGAAGCACGGTATAGGCGTTTGGAACGATGAACTGAACGTAATGTTTTTTTATGCCCCATTCATGAACACATTGCTGTAAAATCGCTTCTAACGTTTCTGGCTCTAAAATCTTTCCATCACGAACAACCCCTTGTGGCAAGTATCTTTCGCCAAAGGAGTGAATCACCG
>SKSA01000156.1 GCA_007118195.1 Anaerobacillus sp.
CATACTACGCAGTTTCCCCATACTGCGCACCATCCCCATACTACGCCTAGTTTGCATCACACCAACATTTTAGTAAATGAAAAAGTCCGACTCAACTTAAAGAGCCGGACCAAACAAATAATTAATTTTCATCTACAATCTTATCTAATATAGATGTATCAACGAAGCCGTCTAAATCTGGTTCATTATTGATAAAGTCTAATTCATATGAAGCAGTTGCCCAAGCTTGCAAGGCATCAGCATGAGTTTCTGTAGTGACAACCATACGCTCCCAAGCATTTTCTAAAACAGATTGTGGAAGTCTAGTTTGGGATAAGCTATAAAGCAAGTCATTAACTGTTTCTAAAGTATCAGCAGTGTTCTCGTGAGTGTAATCGACTGCTCGTTTATGAGCGCGTAAAAATTGTTCCACTTGATCAGGGTTTTCTTCTAAAAATTTAGGTGTTGTCACGACAACGACACTTGCTAAATCTTCCCCTAAAAATACTTCGTTCCATTCTGCAATAACTTTTGCTCCAAATTCTTCAACTAAATAAGTTCCCCAAGGCTCTGGAGCCGCGGCTGCATCAATTTCACCTTGTTCAAACATAATCATCATGTTTGCAGGATTTACACGCGGTTGATGGTCTACTTCACCGCCACGTCTTGTCGTTGTTAATCCTCGATCTTGGAGCATAATTTCTAACTGGACATTATGAGTACAACCGTTTCCTGGTGTGCAAAATGACTTTCCTGCAAAATCATCTAAAGTTTCAATACCTGAATCTTCTCTTGCAACAATTAACGTAGCTCCGTTAGCAGCAGCACCGATAACAACGATGTCACCTCCTGCTAAAAAGTAGTTAATTGCTGGTCCAGGACCTACATAACCCAATTCGATTGAACCGCTATCTAGCGCTTCGATAAAGTCATTCCCATTTGGGAAGTTAATAAAGTCAACTTCCTTTTCTTTAATCTCTTCTTCAAAAAAACCTTTTTCTTTACCGATAATTCCAGCTGCATGGTCTAAGTTAGGAAAATATCCTATTGTAACCGTATCTGAATCTGATGATCCACAAGCAGCTAAAACCCCTAATATAATTGCAAATATTGCTACAGAAAATACTTTTTTCATCATAAATCCCCCAATCATTTCTATTAATTTATAAATATAGTTTTAAGTAAAATTTTCTCAAATCACTCAAACTCAAAACTCAAAACCCAAAACTCAAAAATCAAACTCTACTTCGTCAAACCCCAGCGAGTCATTACTTTCTTTTCAAGCGGTGCAAATACTAAGTATTCAACGATTAAGCCGATGATTGAAATAATAACCATAATCGCAATAACTAAATCCATGTTGAACATGTCTCTGGCATCTAATAACGTACGCCCTAAACCACCGCGTCCTAATAGTTCACCGGCCATTAATGCGCGCCAACCAAATGCCCATGCAAGTCTAGCTCCTGTTAATGCTGCTGGTATAGAAGCTGGGAGCATAACTTTCCAAACTAATTCAGAGCCTTTATAACCCATTGTTCGTGCCGCTCGGATTAACAGAGGCTGAACGTTTTTAATTCCCATTCGGATATTCATCGTCATCGCCCACGTACCACCGAGTACGATAATGAAAATAATGGCTGTACTTCCTTGCCCGAAAGCGAGGAGAGCGATAGGAAGCCAAACGATACTCGGGATTGATTGTAAGGCAATGACTAATGAACCAATCGTTTCATCAGCAAGTTTTGACTGTCCTAGTAAAATACCGAGTGCGGTTCCAATAATAAGTGCTAGCGCAAAACCGACACTAATTCTTTGTAAACTAGTAAACAATGCAGTACTTAAAATACCAGATTCAAAGAACCCTATATATAATTGCTCGATAGCTCCACTTGGAGATGGAAAAAATCGAGTGTCTCGAAACGTGAAAATATCATTTAGTCTAAATATGCTCTCCCATATTGCGATTAGAGCCGTAAAGAAGACTAGCCTTCTTACTGTTGTAGTCATCGCCCATTTCCTCCTTCATCACTTTCTCAATTTCACCAGCGAGTTGCTTCATAATGTCTTCTTCGAGTTTTACGAATTCTGGTGAAGAAGGTTGTCTCGGTCTAGCAAGATTTACTGGAAACTCACCAATAATTCCACCAGGTCTCGTACCCATTAAAATAATTCTGTCTGAAAGGATTACTGATTCACGAATGTTGTGGGTAACAAAAATGATGGTTTTCCCCGTTTGTTCCCAAATAAACTGGACTTCTTTATGAAGCATCGAACGTGTTTGTTCATCTAATGCGCCAAATGGTTCATCCATAAGTAAAATCTCTGGATCCATAGCAAGAGCACGAGCGATCGATACACGTTGTTTCATTCCACCTGACAATTCATGCGGGTAAGAACGAATAAATTTGCTTAAATGAACGAGTTTTAAATATTCTAAAGCTTTTTTTTCAGCTTCTCCTTTACTCATTTTTTTCTTTAAGCCAAACATGACATTTTCTAAAACTGTTAACCAAGGCATTAACGCAGCTTCTTGGAAAACAACGCCACGATCTGGTCCGGGGGCGGTTATTGTTTTCGAACCAACTTGAACAACTCCATTAGTGGCTTTATCTAGTCCAGCAACAATATTTAATAACGTTGATTTTCCACAACCAGAAGGTCCTAAAAGTGATAAAAACTCACCTTTTTTTATATTTAAATTAATATCATTAAAAACGGTAAACGATGTTTTTTCTTCTTTATTGAAAAACGTTTTCTCGACGTTTTTAATTATGACATGATCCATTCGAAAAACCTCCAAACTAATTAAAAATAGAAATCATATATTTTTACTCGGAATTAAAGTACTCTTAGTATAAGACGGATTAAAGAAACTGTCAACGACTTGGTGACAAATTATAAATTAAAAAATTCTCAATAACTCATAAGGTGCCCTCTAAAAGCAGAAAATAGCTAATTGAACATATAAATGAACGATTTTTCTCTTGAAATTCTAGAATTAAATTGTTTATGAGTATATTTATGATAGTATATATTGTAGTTATTGATATCCTTTGACTTAAATGGTAATAATAGCATGAAGTTATTTTAATTTTCTCTACTTAATACATATTGCCAACGGAAGAACTGAAAGAGAGGGGCAGGTAGATTATTTTCGCACCTCATGCTTTTCTTTGGAAATAAATTTATTTTCATGCTCGTTGATGTGTTTTAAAACACAAGTATGTTTTCTTATAATTCATAGAAATAGGTGTGATTTTATGAAAGAGGAGTGGAACATCTTACAAATCCTTCGACACTCTCGTCATGATTGGCTTAATGTAGTTCAATTAATTAAAGGTAATCTTTCCTTAAAGAAATACGATCGTGTTGAAGAAATTATTCAAGAGGTAGTACATCAGACACAACATGAAAGTAAGCTATCAAATCTTGAAATTCCTCAACTTGCAAGTGAATTGTTCGTGTTCAATTGGGAGAACCGACATCATTTTCAAATTGAGTTCGAAGTAGTCGGTACAATTAAAAATCTTTCAGTATATGAGGATAGCTTGCTAAAGTGGTTCCATGACTTTATTGATGTTTTAAATCAATGTTGCCAGCAATACGGTGATAACCACTTATTGTTAACCATCCAATTATTCGACGAAAAGTTACCTAGTGTTACCTTTGATTTTCGAGGTGTCTTACATGATGAAGGAAAAATAAAAAAATTTATTGATAGTGCAAATAAGTGGAATGAACAATTGAAATTAGTGGAATCTTATATTAGTAAAGAAGAGTTTTATTTAACCATTATGCTTGATTAGTGATAAGGATTAGAAATAAGAAACATGTACATCATGAATATGATTTTGAAAAACTTTTGAGGTGAAAAGATGTTTGTAGATAAGGTTACGGTTTATGTTAAAGGTGGCGATGGCGGGAATGGAATGGTTGCCTTTCGTCGTGAAAAATATGTTCCTAACGGTGGACCGGCAGGTGGTGACGGTGGAAATGGGGCAGATGTTGTTTTTGAAGTAGAAGAAGGTTTAAGAACTTTAATGGATTTCCGTTATCAACGCCACTTTAAAGCAGATCGTGGCGAACACGGGAGACCGAAAAGTCAGCACGGTAAAAATGCTGACCCTTTTATCGTTAAAGTTCCACCTGGGACAACAGTGATTGATGAAGAAACGAAAACAACGATTGCCGACTTAGTAAAACACGGTCAAAAGGCGGTTATCGCAAAAGGTGGACGTGGCGGTCGTGGAAATAATCGTTTTGCCACTCCTACTAACCCTGCTCCTGAAATTGCCGAAAACGGGGAACCAGGGCAAGAAAGAAATGTTACGTTAGAGCTGAAACTGCTAGCTGACGTTGGGCTCGTCGGATTTCCGAGTGTAGGAAAATCTACTTTGCTATCAGTAGTATCTTCAGCGAAACCTAAAATTGCTGAATATCATTTTACAACGATAAAGCCAAATTTAGGGGTTGTAGATGTAGAAGATGGACGCAGTTTTGTAATGGCGGATTTACCTGGTTTAATTGAAGGAGCACATTTAGGTGTAGGACTTGGCCATCAATTTTTACGACATATCGAACGGACAAAAGTAATCGTTCACGTCATTGATATGTCCGGAATTGAAGGGCGTGACCCATATGAAGATTATATGAAAATTAATGAAGAGTTAAAGGAATATAATCTACGCTTAACAGAGCGCCCACAAATAATTGTCGCTAACAAAATGGACATGCCAGATGCTGAGGATAATTTAGCTGCCTTTAAAGAAAAGATAGCAGATGAAGAAACGCCTATTTTCCCTATTTCAGCTATTACGAAAAAAGGTTTGCGCGAATTACTTTTAGCAATTGCCGATAAAGTCGATACAACCTCAGAGTACCCGCTTATTGAAGAGGAAGTCGAAAGTAGGATTATTTATCGCCATGAAAAGAAAGAGATGCCATTTAAAATTACGAGAGATGATGATGGAGCCTATGTCCTTTCTGGTGATGAACTTGAAAAGTTATTTAAAATGACGGATTTCTCAAGAGATGAATCTGTAAAACGTTTTGCCCGACAAATGCGAGGAATGGGAGTAGATGAAGCTCTTCGCGAGCGTGGAGCAAAAGACGGCGATCTCGTACGTATTATGAAATTTGAATTTGAGTTTATTGATTAAATTAGACGGCCGCCTTACGGGGTGGCCCTTTTAATTTTAAATTTTTAATTTTACATTGTAAATTGTACATTAAATCCAGTTGTCAAAATGTTCATGCAAATTTATAATGTATTAATAGGAATTTTGAGGTGGTGATGTTTGTGTCAAAGGAAACTGACCAGTTTTATCTCGTTCGCGCTAGTATTTTACCAGAAGCGATGCTAAAAACGTTAGAAGCTAAGGCGCTTTTAGATAGCGGAAAAGCAAAACAAATTAGTGAGGCAACTCAAGCCGTTGATTTAAGCAGAAGTGCTTTTTATAAATATAAAGATGGAGTTTTTCCTTTCCATACGATGGTGAAAGAAAAAATTATTACACTTTCGATTCACCTAGAAGACCGTTCAGGAACTTTATCTAGGCTTTTAGCAGCCGTTGCTGATGCGGGGGCCAATGTATTAACAATCAACCAAAGTATCCCTTTGTCAGGAAGAGCGACAATTACATTATCTATTGAGACAGCTTCAATGGAAATTGAAATCGATAAACTAGTAAGACAAATTCAACATCTTGATGCTGTTGAAAGAGTTGAATTAGTCGGGTCGGGAGCATAGTTTGAAAGGAGTTTATGATGAAAAAAATTGCTTATTTAGGTCCAAAAGGGACGTTTACAGAGGTGGCAGCTAAAGCGGTGTTCCCTAAGGAAGAATTTCTTCCTTTCTCAACCATCCCTGATTGTATGGACAGCGTTTCAGAGGGGACCGTTGATTTTGCCGTTGTACCGATCGAGAATGCAATCGAAGGCTCAGTAAATTTAACGTTAGATTATTTAATTCATAAGCAAAAGCTAAAGATTAACGGAGAAATTACCGTACCAATTGAGCAACAATTATTAGTCCATAAAAGTCAGCTTGAAAACTGGACAAAAATAGAAAAAGTTTATTCACATCCGCAAGCAATTGCCCAAAGCCATCAATTTTTACGTACCTATTTACCTCATGCCCAATTCGAATATACCAATTCAACGGGTTCAGCGGCTCAGTATGTCGCTAATCATCCTGAAGAACGAATTGCGGCAGTTGGGAATTCGTTAGCTGCGGAGCAATATGGATTGACAATCGCTCAGTCTAACATTCATGATTATGAAAATAACCATACTCGCTTTGTGATTTTAAAAAAGGAGAATCATTTTATTCCAGAAACATCTCCTCTATATAGTGGTGATAAGACAACGTTAATGGTCACACTACCTGCCGACTATCCAGGGGCATTACACCATGTTTTATCAGCATTTGCATGGAGAAAACTAAATTTATCAAAAATAGAGTCAAGACCGATGAAAACTGGATTAGGTAATTACTTTTTTGTCATTGATGTCGCTATGAAAATGGACGAAGTATTGATCCCAGGAGTCATTGCCGAACTAGAAGCACTTAAATGCCAAGTAACACTTTTAGGTAGCTATCCATGTTTTTCATTGTCAAAAAAAAATAGTGAAGTTGAAGTTCAAACGTGAGAATTAGTAAAGGTTTAAGTTAAAAAAACGTTCGATACTTGAAGGGGCTGTCCTATAAGTGTCACCAGGCAAAACTTACTAAATATAGGCGTATAGATTTATTATTCGTCTATATTTCTGTGCCTAACGGTGTCTGACACTTTGTTATAGGACAGCTCCATTTTAGGTTCAGGCTCATTATGGGAAACATAAGCCCGTTGTAGTGCCCTTTTACTTAATCATCCTCACTAGATAATAAAAAGCCGACCTCACTTAAAGCGTTACATATCTCGTCTAATTGTTCGTGTGTTCTGGCTTCAATCGTATGAAGGTGAACACCGTCAGTTAGCTGTGATAAAAGGGCTGCATTTGTTGATGACATTTTATGGGTGAAGTCTTGGACATCTCGTCGATTTCTGATCATGAGGGATGCAGTTAAGTCGCCATAAACAGGGTGCTCAACAACAACGTCTTTAACCGATCCGCCAAGATCAACGATCATATTTAATTCACGTTCTGTTTCTTCTGGGAGATGTTTACAGGCGATTACTTTAGAATAAAGATCAGTTTTCGCTTGTTCTTTAATAAAAACATACCCTTGTGAAGTTGCTAAAATTGGGTAATTCCTCGCTTTTAAAATAGAAATATCTTGGACAATCACTTGTCTAGAAACATTCGTTTTTGAAGCTAGAAGCGTTCCGGTAATCGGTTCAACGGATTCAGTGAGCCATTTTAAGATTAAGCTTCTACGATCTTCACCTAACACTTTCTTTTCCTGCTGTTTCATAGGATACCCCCCTTTAATTTAAAAACATTTCTAAAAAAAATCATTGAATATGGTTATTAATACTTCTGCGGTTTTTCTAATCTGAGCTTCTGTTGTTTGTTTTCCGAGAGAGATGCGAATTAACTCAGTAGCGTCTTCGTTGCTGAAACCAAGCTCAAGCATCGTTTTTGAAGCGTTTTGTTCACCAACCTTACACGCAGTCCCTGTTGAAATAGCAATGTCTTTTTGATTAAGTTGTAACATTACGAATTGCCCTTCGATACCGTGCAGTCGCAATGATAAATGATGTTCTAAACGAGCTCCTGGATGACCGACTAAGCTATATGAAACGTTAGCATTGTTTAAAAGCTTCATAAGAAGCTCGCTCAGCTTTTTAAGGCGTTTTTGTTCTGCTTGCATATTATCACAAACGTTAATTGCCGCTTCAGCAAAACTAGCAATGGCAGGAACGTTAACGGTCCCAGCCCGAAA
>SKSA01000045.1 GCA_007118195.1 Anaerobacillus sp.
AACTAAATAATGGCTCGGTAGCTCAGTCGGTAGAGCAGAGGACTGAAAATCCTCGTGTCGGCGGTTCGATTCCGTCCCGAGCCACCACTTTTAAATTAAATGCCGGCCTAGCTCAATTGGTAGAGCAACTGACTTGTAATCAGTAGGTTGGGGGTTCAAGTCCTCTGGCCGGCACTCTATATAGTAAACGAAGTCTATCAATCATTGATAGACTTTTATTTTGTTTTATAGAAATATTTTCCACAAATTATACAGTTATATTACGTTTTAAGAATTTTTTATACGCGTTTCTATGAGATGTGGTAAAATACAAGAGGTTAAATAGTAGTTTTGGAAGTTAATACAGTTTATGAATATAATTTAACATTATAATATAGTTAATATTGGTGTAGGAGGAGACCATGAAAAATTTTAATAATTGGTTAGGTCGGCTACCAGGAACAATACAAAAAATGACAACGAAAAGTATTCGGTCAGTGAAACAATTGACAAATAAATATAAAAGAACCATTGGAACAAGTCTTTGTGCAGTTGCATTATTAACGAGTGTACATAATGATAGTGTAAAAGCAGATGATTATTCTGAGCTTAATATTCAAACGATTTATCACGTATACGTTGATGGACAAAGAGTTGGTGCTGTCGATGATGAACAATTTGTTGAAAGATTAATAAATAATAAAATTAATGAATCTAGTGATGATTATATAGATTTAAATTTAGTCGTAGGTGAAGGTGTAAATTTAATTCCGGAAGTTGTCTTTAGTTCTAGAGTTAATAATAATGTAACCATTGAAGAACTCGATCAAAAATTAACAGTGAAAGCGGAAGCGATTGCTTTAAAAGTAGACGGTCAGGAAATCAGCTATGTGCGAACAGAAACGGATTTTGAAGAAGTTATTGAAAATCTAAAGCTTCAATACGTAACTGATGAAGAGTTGTCAGCAGTTAGAAAAGCAAAAGAAGCAAATGAAATTTTTGTTGAACCTGCAGTCGGGGAAAAAATAATCCTAGATGTTAGGTTGTCAAAAGATGTAAACATGGCTAAAGTTTCTGCTAAACCTGAAAAAGTATTATCTGTTGAAGATGCGGTGAAACAGTTAAATTTAGGAACTTTAGAAGATGATATTTATGTTGTTGAACCTGGAGATGTGTTAGGTTCTATTGCAGTAGAGCATGACTTATCTTTACAGGAGATTTTAGCTCTTAATCCATCCATTACAGAAGATTCATTATTACAAATTGGTGATGAACTGAATGTTACCGTTTACGAGCCAGTAGTAAAGGTCATTGTTGAAGAAACTTCAAAAGTAAAAGAAGAAATTCCTTATCAAACAAAAACAGAAGATGACGCTAATATGTGGCGTGGTGACACGAAAGTACAACAATCCGGACAAAAAGGAGAGCGGGTTGTTAGCTACAGTATTACCCGGGAAAATGGTCGAACCGTACAAAGACAAATTATTAACGAAAATGTCACAAAAGAGCCTGTTGATCGAGTTGTTAAAAGGGGTACGAAGGTATCTGCATCAAGAGGAACCGGTCAGTTAGCTTGGCCTGCTGTTGGGGGTTATATTTCAAGTTATAAAGGAATGCGTTGGGGAAGACTTCATCGTGGTATCGATATAGCAAGACCAACGAACCGTAATATTCTTGCTGCTGATAATGGTACAGTGTCATTTGCTGGATGGAATGGTGGTTACGGCAATATGGTTAGGATCAATCATAATAATGGAATGAGTACGTTATATGCTCATTTAGCTTCTATCGATGTAAGTGTTGGGCAAACCGTTGGTAAAGGACAGAAAATTGGTGTTATGGGTTCCACAGGTAATTCGACTGGTGTACACTTACATTTTGAAGTTTACCAAAATGGTCAATTGAGAGATCCGATGGATTACTTGAGAAGATAATGGTTTAATTTAATAGCAAATATTTAGTACAGTGGAGGGTGGCTCAAATCTAAGAGTCACCCTTTTTATGTATAGATTGGTTAGTTGGTTAGTAGAAATTTATGCTGGCCTAGTTTCATGAAATTACTAAAGCTTCTATTTCTTTTAAGTGAGATTACAAAACTATAATATGATAAACTATGTTTAAGTCATTTTTTAGAAACCACAACATTTTTCTTGAAAATCAGAAAGTTTAACTGAGTGAATTTCATAATACCGATAAATTAGCCACATTAATCTACATCTAGTTGAGAACGATTTAACTCAACTAGATGTAGCATCATAGTGGCTCTAAATAAGCATTATGAAATTCACTAAACTATATAAAATTTTATTTAGGGGATGAAGGTAACGATGGAAAAAAAGATCTTAGTCGTTGATGATGAACAGCCTATTGCAGATATATTAAAGTTTAATTTAGAAAAAGAGGGTTTTTCCGTTGAGTGTGCCTATGATGGGGAAGAGGCATTATCAAAAGTAACGGCAATAAATCCAGATTTAATTTTATTAGATATTATGTTGCCACTGAAAGATGGTATGGAAGTATGTCGAGAAGTAAGGAAAAAGTTTGATATGCCGATTATTATGCTCACCGCTAAAGATTCTGAGATTGATAAAGTTTTAGGCTTAGAGCTTGGTGCTGATGATTATGTAACGAAACCTTTTAGTACACGAGAGTTGTTAGCAAGAGTAAAAGCGAACTTAAGACGGCAACAACAAAAAGCAGACGAACCGACTCCAGAAAAGAAAACAATGAATGTTGGTTCTCTGGCTATTGAACCAGAAGCTTACTTAGTAACAAAACGTGGGGAAGCGATTGAACTTACACATCGTGAGTTTGAACTCATTTATTACTTAGCCAAACATATTGGACAAGTAATGACACGGGAGCACCTTTTACAAGCCGTTTGGGGCTATGATTATTTTGGAGATGTTCGCACAGTAGATGTAACCGTTAGAAGGTTAAGAGAAAAAGTCGAAGACAACCCAAGTCATCCCAACTGGATTATCACTCGTAGAGGAGTAGGTTATTATTTAAAGAACCATGAGGAGAATTAAGCGTTATGAATAAAGTCGGTTTTTTTAAATCGATCCACGTGAAGATTGTGATTATTTATGTATTGCTTATTTTAATTGCGATGCAAGTCATTGGCGTTTATTTTACAAAACAACTTGAAGATCAGCTTGTTGACAATTTTTTTGAAATGCTTGATGAAAGAGCAAATCTTCTTTCAAATTTAGTGGAACAAGAAATGAAAAAAACGAGGGACGAAACGACCCCAACCTTGAGCGCAGATATTGATATTATTTTGCGGGAGTTTTTTTCAATAGAAAATGCGGAAGTCCAAGTGGTCGATAAACACAATGTCGTATTAAGTGTTTCTAATTTCCAAAAGCGACATGTCATTGGTCAAAGAACCACGGAAGTTCGGATTAAACGAGCCCTACTTGGAACGGAAGATAGAGATATTTTACGTGATCAAAATAGTGGCCACCGAATGCGAGTTTTAGCAGTTCCTGTTAGGTCTGAAAATGAAACGGTCGGAGCTATCTATATCGAAGCATCGATGGAAGAAATCTACGAACAGATGCAGCAAATTAACCAAATTTTAATGACAGGAACAGTCATCGCTTTAACGATCACAGCATTACTAGGTATTTTTCTTGCACGAACCATCACAAGACCGATCCTCGATATGCGCAGACAAGCCCACGTTTTAGGAAAAGGTGATTTTTCTAGGCAAGTTCGCGTGTATGGAAAGGATGAGATTGGTCAACTAGCGCTTACATTTAACGAGTTGACAAATAAACTTAAAGAAGCAAAGGCGACGACAGAGGCAGAAAAAAGGAAGTTAAGTTCTGTTCTTTCACATATGACGGATGGAGTAGTAGCCGCAGATAAAGAAGGTAAGATTATTTTAATAAATACGCAAGCAGAAATCTTATTAAATGTTTCGCAACACGAGATTCTCGGCTTGTCTATTATTGAACTTCTCCGTTTAGAAAATACAATGACTCTTGCAGAGCTGTATGATCATACCGATCCATTATTACTAGATTTTAGTGATGAAGATAAACAATATTTGTTAGAAGCTAGCTTTTCCGTTATTCAAAAAGAAGAGGGAAGTTATAGTGGCATTATAACGGTTTTACATGATGTAACCGAACAGGAAAAAGTGGAGCAAGAACGTAGAGAGTTTGTTGCTAACGTTTCTCACGAACTTAGAACCCCTTTAACATCGATGAAAAGTTATCTTGAAGCTCTTGAAGATGGCGCCATACATGATCCTACGATCGCACCGAAGTTTTTAAATGTTACTCAAACAGAAACCGAACGTATGATACGCCTTGTTAATGACTTATTGCAGCTTTCAAAAATGGATAGTAAAGATTATCGTCTCTATTTAGAAACTATAGATATCACTCAGCTGCTAAACCATATTATTGATCGTTATGAACTAGTATCTAATAATGAAAAAATTTATTTCGAGCGAAATTTAGTCGATCATCCACTGTTTGCTACGGTTGATAAAGATAAAATGATTCAAGTTTTAGATAATGTTTTATCAAATGCCGTCAAATACTCTCCTGAAGGTGGAGAAATTTGTGTAACACTTGAAGAAGAAGAAAAACATCTTCGGATAAGTGTAACTGATGAAGGTGTAGGTATTCCAAAAGATAACCTACCACAAGTATTTGATCGGTTTTATCGAGTCGATAAAGCACGTTCAAGAAGGCTCGGAGGTACAGGACTTGGACTAGCTATCGCTAAACAAATTACACTTGCACTCGGAGGTAGCATTTCGATTGATAGTGAATGGAATGTCGGTACAACGATTACGTTGACATTGCCTTATTCAGCCGAAAAGGTGGTGGAAGGAAATGTTTGAGCATATAAAAACACTGATTCTCTGGTTTTTAATTTTACTTAGTATATTTTTAACGGTTCAAATTTGGACGTTTCAGCCTGAATATGCGATTTTAAAAAGTACGGAGTATATTGAAAATACGCCTATTGGTGAAGAAAAAAGGTTACCTGAGGTAATAAAACCAAAACAAGTCGTTATTCATCAACATGGAACCTCTTTTTCACCTATTGAAAGAAATGATTTTCTAGAAAGCTTCTATGAAGAGTATCGAGGAACTTCTATACAAAAGCGTTCAATATCTAGCAGCTTATTACCGTATGACAAATATACAGAATTTAAAGCGGTAGAATTTACTTTTCCAGATAGTCTTCCAAAAGAGGTCTTAAATGAAATATTTCAAATAAAAGATATTGAATCGTTTATTATTAATGAGATCGATCGCATTGTTCTTTTTTTAGACAATGAAATGGATAAAGAGCGAGTTCATGGGAAATTGATTTCTTTTAAAGAGCAAATGTATGTTAATGTCGTAACAAATATTTCACCAAGTAAGTTTAAGGAAGATGTAACTAAAGAAAAAACGGAACAGTTTTATGAAGTGTTTAGCTATGAAGTGATCAACTACGGCGACGGCTTTAAAAAAACTGTGTATTTACCTGAAGAATCTTTATTTGTTAATAGTGTAACGTATTTAGCAAAACCAATTTCACCAGACCACTTTAAACAAACGTTATTTAGCGATCCGAATTTTGTAAAGCATTACTTTCAGTCAGATGGAGAAGAATCATTTACTGATGGTAACAGGATGGTTAACGTATTGTATAGTGGCAATGTGTTGCGGTACATTAATCCAACGTTTGGTGATGTAATTGAAAGAAACAGTAGACCTATATTATTTTCAGCACTTGATTTTTTGAATGGTCATGGTGGCTTAACAAATTCATTTTATTATGATTCATTAAAGAATTTTGGAACCAATGAGGAAATTACTTTCCGCTTAGTTATTGATGGTATACCAGTGTATCGGTCTAATTATTTTGGTGTGAACCATTTATTTGAAATTACGTTAAACCGTGATGGAGGTCATCAATTTGACGAATATGTTCGCCCATTGTTTTATGTTGAAGATGATCCCGTCAATATAACAAAAACGACAAAAATACCTTCAGGCCATGCGTTAATTGAAACATTAAAGGAAAAAAGGGATTTTAATCGCTTTTTATTAACAGACATTAGTATCGGCTTTATGATGATTAAGCGTCAATCATTCGTTACTTTTGAACCGAGGTGGTTTATTCAATACAACGGAAATTGGGAAGTAGTTGACGTCGTTGATGAAACCGAGGATAGTGAGGGATTTTTAAATGGACTGGAGTAGAGCAAAGACGATTTTTATTTTAACTTTTTTGCTGTTAAATATTTTCCTTGGACTTCAGTTAAATGAAAAAAGAGATGCAGGTAATATTAACTTGTTAGCCGAGGCTACTTTACAAGAACGTCTTTCGGAAATGAATATTTCAATTACGGTAGATCTCGAAGAAGAGCAATTGACAGGTACGTATATTAGTGGTGCCCTTGATTTCCCTCTTGCAGAAACGATTGAAAAAGAGCTTGCTTCTCAATATGTTGTGGCGACAGATGAAGAAGTGGTTGTCGTTACCCTAGAAGAAAAGTTTCCTTTAAATCTAGTTAATAATAATATAGAAGATGTAGCTCGTGACTTTGTTTTAGAGAATATCATTAATGGAAGTGAGTATGAATTTAGCGACTATGATGAGGAGTTAAAGCAAATCTATTTCTATCAAACGTACGAAGGGAAAAAAATCGAGAATTACGAAAGTGGACGGTTGCCTCTCATACTGCAACTAGATGAAGATTTCAAAATCGTCCAGTATGAACAAAATTATTTAAGAATACAACCGATTCGTCCTCAAGGTGACGAACAAGAGGTGTTAACAAGTATTCGAGCGATTGAAAAACTATTTAATAAACAGTTAATACCCTCAGATAGTGATATTCATAAAGTAGAGTTAAGCTATTATAGCTTTTTTAAGCCTCTAGGTGAAGTTCAAGTATTTGCCCCAATGTGGAACATCAGGGTTAATGAAAATATGTATTATGTAAATGCCATTGATGGTGCTGTGCAAAATATTCAATAACGGAGAGGAAACATAAAATGAGTTTACAATTCAGTGTTTTAGCAAGTGGTAGCACGGGAAATGCAATATATGTAGCTACTGAAAAACAGCGAATTTTAGTAGATGCCGGATTAAGTGGCAAGGCAATGGAAGGGCTTTTTCAAAAAGTTGGTTGCTGTCCGAGTAATCTTGATGCGATTTTAGTTAGTCATGAACATAGTGATCATATTAAAGGGGTTGGAATTTTAGCTAGAAAATATAACATTCCTATATATGCAAATGAAAAAACGTGGAATGCCATGGAAGGTGCATTGGGGAAACTAACATTAGACCAGAAATGTATTTTTAAAATGGAAGAAACAAAAATCTTTGGGGATTTAGACATTGAATCATTTGGTGTTTCTCACGATGCTGCTGAGCCAATGTTTTACGTGTTTCACCATCAAGGTAAGAAGCTCTCTTTAATCACTGACACTGGTTATGTTAGTGATCGAATGAAAGGAACGATTAAAGATTCTGACGTTTATATTTTTGAATCGAATCACGATATGAATATGCTAAGAATGGGAAAATATCCATGGAGTGTTAAACGCCGTATTTTAAGTGATGTCGGACACGTGTCCAACGAAGATGCAGCACTAGCATTAGCAGAAGTGATTGGTACGAAAGCGACAAGAGTGTATTTAGCGCATTTAAGTAAAGATAATAATATGAAAGACCTTGCCCATTTAACTGTTAAGCAAACACTGTTAGAGCAGGGCTTTGAAGTAGGCGATTCCTTAAAGTTATTTGATACCGATCCAGTGAAACCAACAGAGTTAGTCGCTGTTTAAAATGTTGAAAATGTGTCAATATATGTAACTATGAAAAACAGAAGATAAAATACTGGATTTTTTCACGGAATTTAATAAAATATAGTTGAATTCACTAAAAGGAGGGCAATCTTATGGGATATTACGATGAGCATTATCAAACCGAAACAAGACAAAAACGAAAAAGTGCCAAAGGCATTGCAATCACAGCATTGTTTAGTTCAGTAATTGGAGCCTTGCTTGTAATCTTTTCAGTTCCATTTCTCTCCAACTCAGGGTTCTTACCGTATGATGTAGTTCCAAGGGGACAAGGCTCTGAAGCTGTAACCGCTGGTAGTGTAACCGAAACTACTCAGCTTGATAGTTCAGTAAATTTAACGGTTAATTCAGATATAATTGAAGCTGTTGAACGCGTTTCAGATGCTGTTGTCGGTGTTATTAATTTACGTCAAGGAAGTTTTTGGTCAACAACTCAAGGCGAAGGAACAGGTTCAGGAGTTGTTTATAAAAAAACAAATGACCATGCTTACGTGGTGACAAATCATCACGTCATAGATGGAGCCCAACAAATTGAAGTAAGCTTAAGCGATGGATCTAGAGTTGAAGCAGAGTTACTCGGAACGGATATTATTACCGATTTAGCGGTGCTAAGAATTTCGTCCGAAGGTGTGAGCGCTGTAGCTGAGTTTGGAAATTCCGAGCTTTTACGAGCAGGAGAGCCAGCGATTGCGATCGGTAACCCATTAGGATTACAATTTTCACGTACAGTTACCCAAGGGATTATTAGTGCGACAGAAAGAAGTGTCCCTGTCGATTTAAATAAAGATGGAAGAGTCGATTGGGAAGCAGAAGTGTTACAAACCGATGCTGCGATTAATCCAGGAAATAGTGGTGGAGCATTAATTAATATTCAAGGCCAAGTCATCGGTATTAACTCGATGAAAATGGGTGGGTCAGTAGAAGGGATTGGTTTTTCAATTCCTAGTGCCATTGCGATCCCCATTATTAACGATTTAGAAATGTACGGAGAAGTCCAACGTCCACAAATGGGTGTTGTCATTCGTTCACTTTCAGAAGTACCGAGTTTACACTGGCAAGAAACATTTAAGTTACCGGACTCTGTAAAAGGAGGCGTTGTCCTAGAGCGTGTTGAACCAATGACTCCAGCAGAGCGAGCTGGCTTAGAACAATATGACGTGATCGTTGAACTAGATGGCGTACAAATTAGAGATACCCATGCTTTGCGAAAACATTTATATACGAAAAAGAAAATCGGTGATGATTTAGAAGTAACTTTTTACCGTGATGGAAAAAAACAAACGACAACGCTCGTATTAGCAAAACAAACTTTATAATATAGTAAAGGGGCTGTCCCATAAGTGTCTGACACTTTTTTTGGGGCAACCCCTTTTATAGGTTTGTTGCGGGCTTGTTTGCAGCTTTTATATCGTTATTCTCATTGTGGATAAAATTGTGGAAAATAGTTAAAATGAGTAAATGATTAAAATTCGTTTGTTGACACCAAGGAGGAAGAAAAAATGTATTATTGTTGTGAAGAGCATGTAGAACTTGCGATTGATATGATTGTTGACGAAGAAGAAGTCGCCCCCATTATGGAAAAGTTAGAGATAGAAAAACAGTTATCCACAACCTGTGATTACTGTACTGAAAAGGCAATTTATAAAATAAGTGGATAATCCGACGATTACCTGTTGATATGTGGATAACTTCTGTGGATAAAAATGAAAAAGTGGTGAATTAAGCTGTGAATATCTCAATTATTACTGTCGGAAAGCTGAAAGAAAAATATTTAACCAATGGAATTAATGAATACATAAAAAGATTAGGACCTTATGCAAAAGTAGAAGTAATTGAAGTACCAGACGAAAAAGCCCCTGAACAATTAAGTGAAGCGCAAATGATTCAAGTGAAAGAAAAAGAAGGAGAGCGTCTTTTAGCAAAAGTAAGTCAAGATACGTTCGTTATTGCTTTAGCAATTGATGGAGAAATGTGGAGCTCTGAACGGCTAGCAAAAGAAATCGATAAACTGGCGACATATGGGCGCAGTAAGGTTGCCTTTATGATCGGAGGTTCACTCGGACTTAGTGCAGCCGTTTTGCAGCGAGCAGATTGTAAGCTTTCCTTTTCTAAAATGACTTTTCCACATCAGTTAATGCGCCTCATTTTAGTTGAGCAAGTTTATCGTGCGTTTCGCATTAATAGAGGTGAACCGTACCATAAATAACGATTGTTTTTATTTTTATAATAAAGAAATCCCCTCTTGTATACTTTCACACAAGGGGGATAAAAGAGATTTGTCATTACGCAATTATACAGCTCTTTTATAGAAAGGAGAAAACAATCAAATTATTTTCTACCTATGGCTATAAAGTCCGTTTCTGCATAAAAAAAGGATTCATTTAGAAACTCTAGTTCTAATTCCTCTAATGCATCAAGAACCCATTGATATTCTTCTTGATAGCGTTTATTTTGAGGGTCACTATTTAGTTGTTTCTCAAAATAATTTATTCTATATGCAAAACTTTCCTGGAAAAGGGCATGTCGGTCTTCCATCGTCAAACCACTTGTATCTTTGATGCTATACTTAAGTTCAATATTTCTAAAACCTGAACGCCACATTTGATAATACATTTTTCGGCCATTTTGACGATCAGATACTCCTTGTACATCAGACGTTAAATAAACTAAAGACTGAACTAAGTTTTGTTCATCAGGGAAAGCAAATTTTGTTCCGTCATCTGAACCACGTAAAATGAGAAATCCACCTTTATTCAATAATTTCCTGAGTTTAAAAAGAGCCTTTAAAGGATTTGATAAGTGATGAATAGTTAACGCTGAAAAAATAACGTCAAATTTACGGTTTCCTATGCTGCTTAATATATCTTGCATATTACCCTCGAACTGTTCACTCTCAATATCCATCTCATAAAATGAAAAACGATTTTTATTCGAATTTTTTTCTTTGGCCTCATTGATTTTGGTAGGATTAATATCTATTCCAATAACGTGTTCAAATTGGTCATATTTTCCGAAACGGTCTATTGTAATATCACCAGAAGCGCAACCTAAATCTAATCCTAATAAATTTGTTTTGTCCTTACTTTGTTCAATGATCTTATCAAATGCTTTAAGATCGAACTCACGGACATTGTCTGCTTGAATTTGCAATCTCGAGCCTTCATTCCCGTATGTAGAAGAATAAACAGACTTATATTTAGATTTCTTTATTATTTTCGGTAATCGATCGTTTATAGATAAGTCTTTACCATCTTTATTCTCGCCATCGATTGTTGAAGGTATTGAATCTATTGGAACTGCTTCTCTTTTTTTAAATGATAGGTTAATAGACTCATCTAAATCAGCAAAACCTAGTACTGCTAGTAAATTACGTAAGTACTCATAAACAATATTTGCTTCGCCACGACTGCAGGACATACCGTCATGAGTAATTCTGTTTCGTAAATTTACAATCGAAGAGTAGTCTAATGTTTTAATCAATCCTAAATCTTTAGCTGTATATTTAGACCACTTATCTAAAAGATTGCTTTCTCTAAGTAATCCAACTAATTCTCCAAAAGTAAAATCTTGAACCCCTTTTTTTCCTTTACCTACTTTTCGTTCAGTTTGTAAGATTTCTTCTCGATCTTTATAGGGTAATGAGACAATTGCTTGCTGAAATATTTTTTTAAATACCATTTCAAATAATGTACAGCTTTCTTTAACTGCAACATCATAATCACCGGTATTTATAACTTTTTGAATAAAACCAAGCTTATCGTCTACAACCGCTTCCGTCTCTTCATGCAATCTTATTCACCTTCCTTTCACACCACTTTACACATTTTATAATTTATGCATCTCACCCTATTTTTAGAATTCGGGCTTTATATACAAATATCCTTTTTAAAGTCAAATTTTTAACAATATTATAAAATGGTTATTTATGTAAATTACAGTTAGTTTGTACCTAAGCCTAATAATTCGAGTTTTCTTTAAGAGTGATAGAACATAATTGAAATTTATGCTAATGTAGATCATAATTAAATAGGTGTAATAAGTTATTTAAGTGATCGATCATGCATGGTCCTTTAACATAAAGAAATTTTTTAAAAGGAAGGTAATTTATGTCGGAAGAAAATATTACGAGAATAGTCCTAGACGATAAGGAACTGATCTTGATCGGAACTGCTCACGTTTCCAAGCAAAGTGCCGAACAAGTAAAAGAGGTTATCGAAAGGGAAAATCCGGATTCTGTTTGTGTTGAATTAGATGAGCAAAGGTATCAATCAATTATGGACGGAAACCGTTGGAGGAACATGGATATATTTAACGTCATTAAAGAAAAGAAAGCAACGCTACTTTTAATGAATCTTGTCATTTCATCATTTCAAAAAAGAATCGCCAAGCAATTTGGAATTAAGCCTGGACAAGAAATGATTCAAGGAATTGAATCTGCCAAAGAAGTAGGCGCGGACTTAGTGCTCGCTGACCGAAACATTCAAATTACCTTTGCTCGGATTTGGCATGGTATAGGACTATGGGGCAAACTTAAACTTCTTAGTGAAATTTTTGCAAGCATTTTTAATAAAGAGACGATTTCCGAAGAAGAACTAGAGAAATTAAAATCTGAAGATATGCTTGATTCGATGTTAAGTGAATTCACCAAGTCATTCCCTAGATTAAAGGTACCATTAATTGATGAGCGAGATCAGTATTTAGCTCATAAAATAAAAGAAGCACCTGGAAAAAAGATCGTTGCTGTTTTAGGAGCTGCACATGTACCTGGGATTAAAGAAGAAGTGCATAAAGAACAAAATGTAGAGGCTATATCGCAACTTCCACCAAAGTCAAAAGCACCTAAGATCATTGCTTGGATGATCCCATTAATTATCCTTAGCATTATCGGTTATACGTTTTATGCTAATCCTACGGCTGGAATACAGCAAACGATTAGTTGGATCTTATGGAATGGATCGTTCTCAGCACTAGGAGCTCTGATTGCTTTTGGCCATCCATTAGCGATTCTCACTGCTTTCTTTGTCGCACCGTTAAGTTCATTAAATCCGTTAATGGCAGCTGGGTGGTTTGCAGGCTTTGTCCAAGCCTATATGCATCGACCGAGTGTAGCAGACTTTGAAAATTTATCAGACGATGTTTACACTGTGAAAGGTTTTTGGAGTAATAAAGTCACTCGGATTTTATTAATCGTTGTGTTGACGAATTTAGGTAGTACGCTAGGGACCATTATTGGTGGCGCTGACGTAGTCAGGTTATTTATCGAAAACTTATAATAAATAATCACGTATTACTAGCAAACAACATTTAGGGCTATATGCGCCTAAGTGTTGTTTTTATATTGCAATTTTAATCTACTTACATCACTTATGTTTGCAAGTCGAATATAATAGTAAGACCGCTTATGTAAAAAGGGGGAGGCTATATGGATGATGAATATAAAATCGTTGCAGGGAACTGGCTTGATGCGATAGGAAACATCATTTCAGCTATTGCAGAGATAAGAACATTGGCTGGAATCAATGATATAAACAATCAATTAGTTGAGATCGGTGAAGGTTTGCAAGCGGTTGGAAATAGCTTAATAGGCACGGTAGAGACGGATGACTATCTTGATTTTTCAGGGAACTGGATTGAAGGAGCAGGTGCAGTTGCAAGTTCGAAAAATCAAACATCTTTTTCAATAATTCAAATGGATCATGTTTATTCCAAACCAAACTCAGTTACAATACATACATAGATATATTTATATTTTTATGATATAACTACTATTAAATTAGGATTTAGAGACTGGAGAAAGGTTGGTATTGAATGGAGAATAAAACAAGTAGTTCTAACTTCATAAAACATATTGTGACAGAAGATTTAAAGGCGGGCAAGCATGATGAAATTGTGACGCGCTTTCCGCCTGAGCCGAACGGTTACTTACATATTGGACATGCTAAATCAATCGTACTTAATTTTGAAATTGCCGATGAGTTTAACGGCCGTACAAATTTACGCTTCGATGATACGAATCCTTTAAAAGAAGATGTTGAGTTTGTAGAATCTATTAAAGAAGATGTGAAATGGTTAGGTTTTGATTGGGATGGTTTATTTTTTGCCTCTAATTATTTTGATGAAATGTATCAAAGAGCGGTTTTGCTGATTAAAAAAGGTATGGCCTATGTGGAGGATTTATCTCAAGAGGAAATTCGAGCATTAAGAGGGACTTTGAAAGAACCTGGAAAAGAAAGTCCATCACGAAGTCGTTCAGTCGAAGAAAACCTCGACCTTTTTGAGAAAATGAAAAACGGTGATTTCCAAAATGGGGAAAAAGTTCTTCGTGCAAAAATTGATATGGCATCACCGAACATTAACTTAAGAGACCCTGTCATTTATCGCATTGCTCACACGACACACCATAATACAGGGGATGAGTGGTGTATTTATCCGATGTATGCTTTTGCTCATCCAATAGAAGATGCGATTGAGGGGGTTACCCATTCGATTTGTACGTTAGAATTTGAAGATCAACGTCCGTTATATGATTGGATCGTTGAACATTGTGAAATGGAAGCTACACCAAGACAGTATGAATTTGCTCGCCTTAATTTAACGAATACTGTGATGAGTAAACGAAAGTTAAAGCAGCTTGTCGATGAGAATCTCGTTGACGGATGGGATGACCCGCGAATGCCAACGATTTCTGGATTACGAAGAAAAGGATACACACCAGAATCGATTCGTAATTTCTGTCGTGAAATTGGTGTGGCACGCGCATTTAGTACGGTGGATAGCCAAATGTTAGAACATTTTATTCGTGAAGACTTAAAGCTAAAAGCACCACGAACGATGGGCGTATTAAGACCATTAAAAGTTGTGATTACGAATTATCCAGAAGGTGAAGTGGAGTGGCTTGATGCAGAAATTAATCCTGAAAATCCAGAAATGGGTTCTCGGAAAATTCCGTTTTCTCGTGAAATTTATGTGGAGCAAGAAGATTTTATGGAAGACCCACCGAAAAAGTACTTTCGCCTATTCCCCGGAAATGAAGTTCGCTTAAAGCATGCGTATTTCATTAAATGTGAAGAGTTTATTAAAGATGAGGATGGAAATGTCGTCGAGCTTCGTTGTACATATGATCCTGAAACGAAAAGCGGTACTGGATTTACAGGTCGTAAAGTAAAAGGAACTCTTCATTGGGTTGAAGCAACCAACGCAAAGCAAGCTGAATTTCGTCTTTACGAACCATTAATTTTAGAAGAAGAAGGCGATGAGGGAGTAGAAGAAAAGTCTTTCCTAGATAACGTCAATCCTAATTCGTTACAGATTTTAAAAGGCTATGTTGAAGAAAATATGGCACACGCGAAACCTCAAGATAAGTTTCAATTTTTTAGACACGGCTACTTTAATGTAGACCCAAAACATACAACAAGAGAGCAACTCGTATTTAACCAAATTGTATCGTTAAAAAGTTCATTTAAACTGTAATTTAAAGAAGCACTTGTATCTAGATGGTATATGTAATTGCCGGCCGACTTCTCTCGCTGTGCTTTAAAATTCTATTGAATTTTAGAGGCTTGCTCGAGAATCACGGCCGGCAATTTTGTATACATACAAAACCATCATGACCTAACCAACATTGTTTAAATAATATTTGCTAACGGTACGAACGATGGTTTTCGTTCTCGAAATGTCGTTACATACTTAAAGCCAGCCTTTTCAAGAATTTCATAGCCTAACTGTAAATGTTTCCCGACAAAATGTTTACTATGAGCATCTGTTCCAACGGTAATAATTTCTCCTCCTAAATCGCGATAAAGCTTTACGAATGGGAGGTCAGGTAAGGGGCAATCGATGCGGTAACGAAAGCCGGACATATTCACTTCAATTCCTCTAGAAGAGTCGATTAACGTTTTAAACGTATCCTCAACGATATCATCGTAGTTACTCCAGTTTATTTCCGTCCAATGGGCATTAACAAAATGTAAATAGCGTTTAATAAGTGTAAAATGACCGAGTACATTAAAGTCGTGAAACTCTTTTACATACTTGTTAATCGTTAAAAAATAGTTTTCAACGGCTTGATTAACATCTTTTCCTTTAAAATAATCACCGTTATGCAAATCTAAGTCATCAGCTAAGTGAACCGATCCAATAATAAAGTCAAAGAAATTTAAGTTTGCAAATTGAGTGTTCTCTGTATGTTTAAAAGGGTGAATGCCAATTTCAACTGCTTTTAGTACAGTGATTCTGTTTTTAAATTGTTCTCTTATGGCATCGATTGCCTTTGAGTAATCGGTGTAATCAAAATCAAAGGTTAAATCACAATTAGGGTAAAAATAATCGATATGTTCAGTAAAAGCAATTTCTTTTACGCCCGCTTGAATAGCTGCTTCGCATGCGTCTTCCATTTTCATTTTCGAATCAGCTGAAAATAGTGAATGTACGTGGTAATCAAACATAAGAAAAACCCTCTCCTTTTTAAGTTGTTCATATTTTATCATACTAAAGCGATAAAATTAAATGCTTTGTTTTGGTGGTTAGGGGTTAGTTGGAAAGTAGAAGGTTGGAATGCTGAGCGTTAAAATTTTACAGATTAAGTGGCGATAGTAATTCTCGTGAGATTTTACATATTGGATAATGATGCTAATCGTTTGTATGAAAAAAAGGCGCATGATTTCATGAACGAGCCTCTGAGATTCGATAGAAGGTCACAGCGAAGCGAAAGAAAGTCGACCGACATTTTTTCATAATAGATGGTGACGGAATGCCGTCATGCACGTTTTGTATAAAAATAAGATTTTGACGACCGAGATTCTTGAACGAGCCTCTAAAATTCGATAGAAGGTGCTCCTGCGGTTACTCGTCGCAAAGCTGCACGATGAATTCACTAAGAAGTATCACATGTAGTTATTGAAGTATGTAGCTTTACAGCGAAGTGAGAGAACTCAGTCGTCAATTTTCATGGTTGGTGGTGACGAGTAAATCGTCATCTTGGTTTTGTATGTTAAAGAGTTGAGGTATGAAAATCAAAGCAAATTTTTTCTCTGTAGGAAAATAATTCTTTCCTTCGTTGTTAATTAGTAGTAAGATAGATAGGTTGCATTCATTCCGTAATTTTTATTGGATAAAATTACTGTTTAAAGGGAATGAATGTAATGATATATCGTTCAAACGTAATCTGTAGATAAATAAATACAGATAGGGACGGAACTAATCCGTTCTAATGGGCGGTTACGGGGCTGACTTTAGGAAGGAATATATTCCTAAAAAGTGCAAAATAAAGCACAATATTTTTTTCGTTTTTGTAAAGCTTAAACAATGTAGGCATTCGTTATCACAGATACTTGGTTAACGAAAAAACGAAGATCAAAAGCCAGATTAAATAGCAAGTCAGCCTCTTATACCGCCCGTCAGAATGAGATAATTTTAATTAAAAGGAGAAATGAAATTGGCAACTTTTTATGATTTCGGTTTAGACCATCAAATTATTCGAGCTATCTCGGATATGGGCTTTGAGGAGGCAACTCCAATTCAAAGTCAAACAATTCCCGTGGCATTAGAGGGAAAAGATTTAATCGGACAAGCCCAAACAGGAACAGGGAAAACGGCAGCATTTGGAATTCCCCTTATCGAAAAGGCAGACTTAAAGGATGAGGCAATTCAATCAGTTGTTTTAACACCAACACGAGAATTAGCGGTACAAATCGCTGAAGAACTAAATAAAATTGGTCAAAATAAAGGAGTACGTTCGTTACCGATTTATGGTGGACAAGATATTGGACGACAAATTAGAGCATTAAAGCAGCGTCCACAAATTATTGTAGCAACACCTGGACGTTTTATGGATCATATGCGTCGTAAAACGATTCGTCTCCAATCAATTAGCATCGTCGTGCTTGATGAAGCAGATGAAATGTTAAACATGGGCTTTGTAGAGGATATTGAAACTATTTTAAAAGAAGTCCCTGAAACGCGCCAAACTTTATTGTTTTCGGCAACCATGCCAAAAAGAATTCAAAGCTTAGCACAAAAGTTTTTAAAAGATCCGGCATCGATTGCCGTTAAAGCGAAGGAAATGACCGTTGAAAATATTGATCAGCAATATTTGGAAGTGCAAGAAAAGCAAAAGTTTGATGTGCTTTGTCGCATGCTTGATATTCAAGCACCAGAACTTGCGATTATCTTTGGTCGTACAAAACGTCGCGTTGATGAGCTCTCAGAAGCTTTATTAAAGCGTGGTTATATTGCTGAAGGAATTCATGGTGATTTAAATCAAGCAAAACGTGATAGTGTCATACGAAAATTTAAAGAATCAACCATTGAAGTACTTGTAGCGACAGATGTTGCTGCACGTGGGATTGATGTTAGTGGCGTAACACACGTCTATAACTTTGATATTCCTCAAGATCCAGAAAGCTATGTTCACCGAATCGGTAGAACGGGCCGTGCAGGTAAAACGGGAATGGCGATTATGTTTGTTACCCCAAGGGAAATGGACCACCTTAAGTCCATTGAAAAAATGACAAAAAGAAATATTACGCGCCGTGCAGTACCTACATTTGCTGAAGCCATCGAAGGTCAGCAGCGTTTAACGATTGATAAACTCTTAGAAATCATTGAAGAAAAAGATTATCAAGCGTATAAAAATAGTGCTGAACAACTTTTAGAGGAAGTTGATTCTGTAACACTCGTCTCTGCAGCGTTAAAAATGTTAACGAAAGAGCCGAATACAACTCCAGTAAAAATTACTGGTGAAGCACCATTACGTGCGAAAAAAGCGGGCTTTGGTGGAAAGAAAGGCAGTGGCGGCGGTGGCAAATACCGTGGAAAAGACGGTGGCCGTGACCGTGACCGAAATCGTAGTCGTAATAAAAAAGGCGGCGAAGGACGCCCACCAAAAAATAACGCAGAACGTAGCTATAAGAAAAGAAATAAAAATAAGTAATGAAAAGGAGGAGGCCGGTCAGTTTTATAAATTCGATCAAGCCTCTTTTCTTTGCCAAAAAGGGTAGTGTAGCGGATCTAACAGTCGCTAGCCTAATTAAGGCATACCATTTTTTATTCGACATTTTTCGATAAAAGTTATATTGACAAAGAAAACAGATTGTGGTTAAATGTAAGCGTATAAACAAAAGAATAAAGTAGGATTGTTACTATTTACGTAGGCAAGACCTAAAATGTTTGAGGGGATAGAGATTCTATCTTTTATCCCTTTTCACATTTTAGGTCTTTTATTTTTGGAGTTGTTGTAAAAAAATGGTTTTTTGTTTGTTTTGTTCTGAAACTACGTAAACAAAATTGTGCACATCTTGTATGTAATCCTAATTTATTACAAAACATTAAGGTAGGTAATTTATCAATTTATTAAGTAAAGGAGAATTAAAATGCAGCCCAAAGAAATCGCACAGCAACTATTACCGTTGTTAGGTGGTAAAGAAAATATTATAAGTGCCACGCATTGCGCGACTCGTCTACGTCTAGTATTAAAAGACGATGATCAAGCACAAAAAGCAGAAATAGAAGAAATTGAAGGAGTAAAAGGGGCCTTTTTAAGTTCAGGACAATTTCAAATTATCTTTGGAACTGGTGCGGTGAATAAAGTGTATGCCGCTTTTGCCCAAGAAGCTGGATTAAATGATGCGGAGAACCAAGCGGATCATAAAGAAGCGATTCAAAAGAAAATGAATCCGATTGCTCGTTTTGCAAGAACGCTCTCCAATATATTCGTTCCAATCATCCCAGCGATCGTTGCAAGTGGTTTGTTAATGGGATTACTCGGAATGTTACGAACGTTTGAATGGGTAGCACCAGATAGTTCTTGGATTGTCTTACTTGATATGTTCTCAAGTGCGGCCTTTATTATTTTACCTATTTTAATTGGTGTAAGTGCAGCTAAGGAATTTGGAGCAAACCCTTATTTAGGTGCTGTTATTGGGGGAATTATGACCCACCCCGCCTTATTAAATGCATGGGCACAAGGAACTGCACAACCAGACTATCTTAATTTTATAGGCTTTGATATTGCCATGATCGGTTATCAAGGAACGGTTATCCCCGTTTTATTAGCGGTTTATTTTATGAGTAAAATTGAAAAAAACTTACGAAAAGTTGTGCCACATGCTCTTGATTTAATTGTGACACCGTTTGTTACCGTTATTGTTACAGGTTTTTTTGCTTTAGTCATCCTAGGACCATTAGGAAACATGGTCGGTGACGGAATTACAACGATCTTAAACTTTGTATATAATTACGGCGGATTTGTAGCAGGTCTTTTATTTGGTGGAACATACTCCTTAATCGTTATTACAGGGGTACATCACTCGTTCCACGCAATCGAAGCGGGACTAATAGCAAGCATTGGTGTCAATTATTTATTACCAATTTGGTCCATGGCCAATGTTGCCCAAGGTGGAGCAGGACTTGCTGTGTTTTTCAAGTCAAAGCGTGCAAAAACGAAAGAACTTGCCTTACCATCAGCACTATCAGCATTTTTAGGAATAACTGAACCGGTTATTTTCGGGGTGAACTTACGCTATCGTAGACCATTTATTGGAGCTTTAATTGGTGGAGCGTTAGGTGGATCGTATGTTGTTTTCACGAATGTAGTCGCAAATGCTTACGGTTTAACGGGAATTCCGATGATTGCGATCGTTTCACCGTTGGGAACAATTAACTTAGTCAATTATTTAATTGGTTTTGCTATTGCAGTTACGGGTGCTTTTGTGGCAACATGGATTTTAGGTTTTAAAGAAGAAGATAAATAATAAAGAGGTTGATTTAAAAGAAACTCACCTTAACTATTGTGCAGGTTAATGTTATTTGCTAGTTAAGGTGAGGCTATTTTAAGTCATCCTTTTTCTACATTTAGGTATTGTCAAAAGGTCAATGAAAAATGAATCATTTGACAATTACAACTATAAACGGGGGTATTTTTGATGAAGAAAGGTGTTATTAGTCTTGGCGAAGCGTTAATTGACTTTATTCCTATGGACCATACGAATACAAATTACATAAAAAGCCCAGGTGGAGCTCCAGCGAATGTAGCTGTTGGAATTGCTCGTTTAGGTGCAAGTTCTACGTTCCTCGGAAAAGTAGGGGATGACGTTCTAGGACACTTCCTAAGAGATACTTTAAAAGGCTACGGTGTTTGGACAGACCAAATGTTTTTTACAAAAGAAGTAAGGACTGGACTTGTTTTTGTCACATTAGCTGAAAATGGCGAGCGTAGCTTTGATTTTTATATTAATCCAAGTGCCGATCGTTTTTTAGCAGAAGAGGACCTTGACGAGCAGTTATTTAAGACGAATAAAATTTTACATTTCGGTTCGATTAGTTTAATTAGTGAGCCGGCTAAATCGGCGACCAAAAAGGCCGTTCAGTTAGCGAAAGAAAACGGGATGATCGTATCGTATGACCCGAACTTACGATTAGGACTTTGGGAAAATAGCGAAGAGGCTCGAGAAACGATCATTTCGATGCTTGGTGAAGCTGACGTTTTAAAAATTTCAGAAGAAGAACTCGAATTTATTACAGGTGAAAAAGATATTGATCAAGGTGTCGCCAAATTAAAGTCATATAACATTTCGTTAATTCTAATTACATTAGGTAGCGAGGGTAGCTACGTATTTTTAAATGGAGAAAAAGCTCATGTGGAAGCCATGAAGGTAGAAGCAGTGGACACGACTGGGGCAGGTGATGCTTTCGTCTCAGGAATTCTTTATAAATTAGAAAAACGTCGTGAAGGAATCGCGAATTTATCGATCGAAGAAGCCAAAGAAATCGCTCGGTTTGCAAGTGTTTCTGGTGGCTTAGCAGCCTCGACAAAAGGGGCGATGACGGCACTACCAACGATTTCTCAAGTTGAACAAATATTAAGGGGCTAACAAGATGACGGATCGAGCATTACAACTAATTTCACAAGCGAACGCTGAAGTTGAGAAACATCAGCAAAAAGTACAAAGTGATGATTACCGCCTCGGGTTTCATTTAATGCCGCCTGTCGGCTTACTAAATGATCCGAACGGTTTTATTCAATTTCAAGGAGTTTACCACTTGTTTTATCAGTGGAATCCTTTTAAAACAGGTCATGGTGCAAAGTTTTGGGGGCATTATACGTCAAAGGATCTTGTCAATTGGACTCACGAAAAAATTGCATTAGCACCGAGCGATTGGTTTGATAAAAATGGTTGCTATTCAGGAAGTGCTGTTAGCGACGCTGGAAAAATTAAATTGTTTTATACTGGAAATGTCAAAGATGAAAATGGAAATCGTGAAACTTATCAATGTCTCGCTGAAAGTGAAAACGGGATTGATTTTGTGAAAAAAGGTGTTGTCATTGAGCTGCCGGAGGGCTATACTGCTCATTTTCGTGATCCAAAAGTGTGGCGGCATCAAGGTGATTGGTATATGATTATTGGCGCACAAAGTGAGGATTTACAAGGAAAGGCAGCTTTATTTAAATCCGTTGACTTACTAGAGTGGCAGCTTCTCGGCAATGTTGCCGGCTCGAACGAAGGTGAACTTGGTGATTTCGGTTATATGTGGGAATGTCCAGATTTATTTTCTCTTCAAGGCAAAGACGTGTTAATTGTATCTCCACAAGGCCTGGAACCTGAAGGAATACTTTACAATAATGTCTATCAATCGGGATATTTTGTTGGCCAGTTAAATTATGAGACCGGTAAGATGTCTCACGGTCCGTTTGTAGAACTTGATCGTGGCTTTGAGTTTTACGCACCGCAAACGACGGTTGATGAACAAGGAAGAAGATTGCTTTATGCATGGATGGGAGTTCCAGAGCAAGCAGAAGATCAACACCCGACGATTGATTTTAAATGGGTTCATGCGATGACGTTGCCACGTGAGCTTGTTTTAGTCGGTGAAAGGCTTTACCAAAAGCCAGTGGATGAATTAAAGCAATTACGGAAAAACGAAGTTGTTTATGAAAACGAAGTGCTGACGAGTGTCACTAAACAACTAAAACATGTAAACGGTGATCAGTTAGAATTGGTCATTGATTTTCATCGTAATGAGGCTGATACGTTTGAAATTGCGATTCGGGACGAAGCACGTATCATTTACGACAAAAGTGAAGAGCGTTTAACATTACAGCGAAAATCATTTAGTGATCGTGATAGGGCGGTTGAAGCAAGGCACTGTATGCTTTCGCAGTTGCGACAGCTTCGCATTTTTTTAGATACATCCTCGATCGAACTATTTGCCAATGACGGAGAAGAAGTATTTACCGCAAGGATATTTCCCGAGAAAGAAAAAAAAGAAATTTCCTTTACTGCAGTAAACGGAACGACGGAGTTTACAGTGAGGAAGTGGGATATTCGTTAGTAGGAGTTTTGAGTTTTGAATTTTGAGTGTTGAGTTGTTTTTCGGTTTAGCTTCGAAGCGAATCCAAAAAACTCTTCACTCAACACTCATCACTCAAAATTATTTACGGTCTACTTCTGTCGGTGGAAAGCCTGGTTTTGCTTTTAATTCGTAACGGTCATCAAGTTCTTTCGCAAATTCTAAATCTTGATCGTCTGTAGCGATATCTTTTCTAGGTGTTTGTGGTAAACTGTTTTTATTTCTATCACGTGTTTTTTGCTTACGAGCTCTACCCAT